>JBDKGJ010000028.1:0-3812 GCA_039798205.1 Candidatus Parcubacteria bacterium
ATATAAGAGATATTATAAATACATAAAAAGAATATTGCTTATAAAATACTTTTTTCTCGGGTTTTTCATCTTCTCCATTAGGATTCTTTTTGTGTCTAGCTATTAAAAATATAGCGAAAGAAGCTAAAAGGAGAGAAAACCATACATCAGGAATAAGTATCAGAACCATTATTATCAAATGAAGCGCCATCATTATACCTATAATTATTTTTTGTTTCTTAGAGAAAGCAATCGTTTCAAAATAAACCAAAGCAATAACTACAAACATACCAGATATCGCAGCCACAACATCCCAGCTATCTACCAAATAAACTATCTTATTTGCTGTATTTGGAAGTCCAAATCTAGAAAAGATAATACCAAGCATGACTGGCACAGTCACAAGGAGATTCCCAAAAACAAACAATACCCAAGACAATCGTTTTGAGATTTTAGAATAAGAAGACAAAAGATAAGTCAAAAATACAATACATATAAGCGAAAGCGCACTCTGAAGATAAACATATTTTCCAAAAAGAGAGTCACTTATGTTTTTTGAGAAAAAGCTAGAAACCAAAATTAAAATAGGAAAAGCTAAAAACAAAATCCTAGCTAACTTATTTTCTGGGACCAAGATTTCTCTTTTGAAAAACATGTAAATCAAATAAAAGAGTAAAGATAATGCTGAAATTAATACCAAGATTAGACTTTTACTGAGATCTGGCGTTAAAATGCTAGATAAATAAGGTATCTTTATAGATGAAAAGAATGTTAATCCAAATAAAGCTAATAGAAAAGAAACGAAGATAAAAACTCTGTGTGATGAAATTTTTAATGACATATTTAATATTTAATTAATAATAAAAACCTTTTGACTTATAAACTATACCTATATATTATATCATATAATTCTAGCAAAAATGAAGTACTTTATGCAGTCAAGTATCTTCTGATTGCAAATAAAGAAGATATGAAAGATAGTGCAAAACTTATGAGTAGAAGTAAAAAGAAAAGTGAGAAAAAGTTGTCTAAATAATATCTATAGATACTTAGTCCGTCTAGGAATAAAGCTGTCTTTTTTGAAATATAGAAAGTAATAGGGAAAAATAGCAACATTGCTAAAAAGGAAGACAATAAAGCATATATCGTAGACTCTACTAAAAATGGACCCCTGATATACATATTGGAGGCTCCCACTAATTTCATAACTGTAATCTCATCTTTAAAGATAAATATAGAAAGTCTGATAGTATTAAAAATGATTAGAGAACTCATAACAATGAATACCAAAGTTATCCAGTAGCCTATAGTATTGACCCAACTAATAATATTATTTAGCTTATCTATTGTGGATTTTAGCTGAAAATAATTCACATCATCTATAACAGAGTATGATTCTCCCAAGAATTCTGAGCCGGCCTTGAGTGAGATAGCTATAGATTCATAACTTTTTGTGTCTTGAGCAACAACTGTGAGCATAGATCCAAAAGGATTGGAAGCCACCTCCTCTAATGCTGCAAGAATAACGGCGTCATTTTTGTGTTTTTCTTTAAAATCAGCCAAAACCTGTTCTTCCGTCACCAGATTGACTGACTTTACTTCTGGCAAACTCATTAATTTTTCTTTTATTATGTTTATCTGAGTATCTTCTGCATCTAATTTAAAATAGACTTTTATATCAACCTTACTTTCAATTTCTCCTAAAGTGTAGTCGAATATACCTCGAAAAAAGAAAAAAATGCCTATAATGATAAGAGTAGTAGTAAGGATAGCCACAGAAGAAATAGAGACCGTTTTATTTCTAAAAAAATTTAATGATCCTGATTTGAATATTCTTTTTATATAAATTATTGTGCTACTCATATATTTTATACTGTATATTTCCCAAGCTTTTCATCTTTTAGGATTTTGCCATCTTCCATTGTTATTACTCTTTTCTTAAGATGATCTATTATGCCTTTATTGTGGGTAGTTAAGATGACGGTAGTACCTAGATCGTTAATCTTTTTTAAGATTTGGATTATGTCGTATGTATTTACAGGGTCGAGATTACCTGTAGGCTCATCTGCTATTATTATTTCTGGTCTATTTACGAGAGCTCTAGCAATAGCCACTCTTTGCTTTTCTCCACCAGAAAGCTGTGTCGGAAAATGAAATATTTTATTCCCAAGATCGACTAATTCAAGTACATGAGGAACATCTTTTTCTATTTCTTCATCTGTCTTTCCTGCTGCTTCCATAGCAAAAGCTATGTTTTCAAAAACAGTCCTATTTAAAAGTAATCTGTAATCTTGAAAGACAATACCTATCTTTCTTCTGAAGTTTACTAAGTCTTTTCCTTTTAATTTTTGAATCTGGCTAGAGTGAAAGGATATTCTACCAGCTGTTGGTCTTTCTTCAGCTAATATCATTTTTATTAAAGTTGTCTTTCCGGCACCAGAATGCCCGACTATAGATACCAATTCCCCTTTTTCGATGGTTAAATTAATATCATCCAAGACGACTGATCCCCCAGGATATTCTTTGCGTATATTTTCAAAATAAAGCATAAAAAATTAACATCAGTAGATATAAATTAATTTTATAAATAAAACCCAATGTATTTATGTATTTTCATTCTAACACATTAAAGTCTTTCTATGAAAAGAGTTATTAACAAAGCAGTTAAAGACCTTTCTCTTGCTCGATAAAATCCTCCAGCTCGCCTTTTTCTAAAATCTTATCAATATCACTTGTCTCTACGCCGGTTCTCAGATCTTTAACGAGCTTATAAGGATGAAGGACATAATTTCTGATCTGATTCCCCCATTCTATCTCTGTAGTTTTGGATATTTGTCTACCTTCCATTTCTGCTTTCTTTTTTTCTTCCTCTAATTTAAATAGTTTTGCATAAAGCATTGCATAAGCTTTCTCTTTATTTTGCTCCTGACTTCTCTCACTTGATACATGTACTGCTATATTTGTAGGTCTATGCACGACTCTCACAGCTGTCTCTCTTTTATTAACATTCTGCCCACCAGGGCCACTTGATTTTGAAGTTTCTATTTCGATATCATCAGGATTTATATTTACTTTAAATTTATCAAATTCTAATTTTGGAAGTATGGGAAGTACTTCTACCATCGCAAAGCTTGTATGACGCTTTCCGTTAGCATTAAATGGAGAGATTCTGACTAGTCTATGTACTCCGGATTCATTTTTTATTTTTCCATATACATTTTTACCTATGACTTCAATAGATATATTTCTATATCCACCATGATCATTTTTATTTTCATGCAAAATATTTATATTCCAAGATTGTTTTTCTATATACTTAAAATACATATTCATTAACATTCTCGCCCAATCCTCACTATCATCACCACCTGCTCCAGCAAGAATATTCAGAATTGCTCCACCACTATCTAGTACAGATCCATCTTCCACTTCAGCTTTTAATTCTTTTATTTTTTGGATAATTTCCTGAGCTTTGACTTTATCATCCCAAAAATCTACACTATTCATCTGTGATTCTAAATCCTCTATTTCTTTTTGAATTTCATTTTTATCCATAATATGTTTTAAAAATCTAATTCTTTTTCATATTTTTTCGCTTCCTCGTAAAGCTTTTTCATTGTAATATCAAAACTATCTCCTGCATTTCTACTATCAAGATATATTTTTGTAAAATATTCTTGCATCTTTGTTCCTTCTATTTGAAGATTATCAAAAACCTGATAGCCCCAACTTTTTGGTTTAACCAAATCTTTTATTATTGGGTCGGTCTGTAAAATTATTGGATCAATTATTTCACTAAGTTTCCAAACGACACTTTTAGTATTATTCATATC
>JBDKGJ010000029.1:0-9007 GCA_039798205.1 Candidatus Parcubacteria bacterium
TAAGTATTCTACGTGTAATCATTACGGTAGAGTCAAAGTTGATTTGTTAAAGAAAGTAGGTTAAGTATTTTAAAACCGGTTTGTCCGGTTTTTTCTTTTTTCTATTTTATGCTAAAATAAAGCTATAAAAGCGTTGACGGAGCTAATCACTCTCGAGCTACGGGAAGAAAGTCGAAAGGCGAGTAGAGCCCAATCAATAAGGCAAAATAGAGATATTTTGTGAACAAGGTGGTACCGCGATAAAATCGCCCTTGACTCGAAAGAGTTTTGGGCTATTTTATTTTATTAATAATCATTAAAAACTATGTCAGAACAAAATCAAAAAACTAAAACAATAAATGAGAAAGAGCTGGAGATATTAAATTTCTGGAAAGAAAATCAGATTTTTGAAAAATCTCTAGAAAAGCCAGGAGGGGAAGATCCTAAAGAAGAATATAGTTTTTATGATGGGCCACCCTTTGCTACTGGAGTTCCGCATCACGGACACTTGTTAGCCAGTACTATCAAGGACGCTATTCCAAGATATCAGACTATGAATGGAAAGTATGTTCGTCGTGTCTGGGGTTGGGATTGCCATGGGCTACCGATAGAAAATCTGATTGAGAAGAAATTTAATCTTAATTCTAAAAAAGATATAGAAGAATTTGGTATTGGTAAATTTAATGCTGCAGCTCTTAAGAGTGTATTCACTTACGAAAAAGAATGGAAGGAGATAATACCTAGATTTGGTAGATGGGTGGATATGGAGAATTCTTACAAGACTCTCGATGCGAATTTCACAGAGTCTGTCTGGTGGGCTTTCAAAGAATTAGATAAAAAAGGATTAGTGTTTGAGGGGAATAAAAGCATGCATATTTGCCCAAGGTGCGAGACTACTCTTGCTCAATCTGAAGTCGCGCAGAGTTATAAAGATCTAACAGATATTTCTGTCACAGTGAAATTTGAATTAGAAGATGAGCCGAATACTTTTATTCTAGCTTGGACTACTACTCCTTGGACACTGCCTGGTAATGTCGCTCTCGCTGTGAATGAGAATTTCGAATATGTGAAAGCAAAGCTTGATTCTGATGAGAATTATATTTTAGCAAAAGATAGACTTGTTGAAGTTCTTAAAGATAAAGTTTATGAAGTTGTCGAAGAATTCACAGGCGAGAAATTAATCGGTAAAAAATACAAACCACTTTTTGATTATTTTGTAGGTGAGAATTTGGAAAACAAAGAAAATATTTATACTGTAGTATCTGCAGAATTTGTCACTCTTGATACGGGTACCGGGGTCGTACATATTGCTCCAGCTTTTGGAGAAGATGATCTCAATCTAGGAAAAGAGAAATCTCTACCAATCATAAAACATGTTGGCATGAACGGTGAATTTACAAAAGAGATCACAGATTTTGCTGGTATGAAAGTAAAATCAGTAGAAGATAATCAGTCTGCAGATATTGCAATATTAAAATTCTTAGCAGAGAAGGGACTCCTTTTTTCAAAAGAAAAATTAGTACACGCCTATCCTACTTGTTGGAGATGTGATACTCCACTACTTAATTACGCTACTAGTAGCTGGTTTATAAAAGTACCAGAAATAAAAGAAGAATTATTAAAAGAGAATGCAAAGATAAACTGGGTTCCAGAAAATATTCGAGACGGAAGATTTGGAAAATGGCTAGAAGGGGCACGTGATTGGGCTGTGTCTCGTAGTAGATATTGGGGAGCTCCATTACCTATTTGGAAAGAATTGGATGGAGACGAAGTTAGAGTGATAGGCTCATTAAAAGAGTTGGCTGAAAGCAATTTTCACAAAACAAAAAATGAGTATTATGTCATGCGACATGGAGAGGCTGTGCACAACGTGAATGGTACAGAGGAGTGTCATATGGATAGTGAAAATCATATTACAGAGCTTGGCAAGATACAAGTAGAAGATGCTAAAAAGAAAGCAAATATAAATTTTGATTTAGTAGTATCATCTCCATATTTACGCACAGTCGAGACAGCGGAAATAATGTCTGAAAATAAAGAGGTAGTAGTAAATGAAAATTTTAGAGAAATAGATCTTGGAAAGTTTGATGGTAAAAAAAGAGAATCAATCTGGGAGGAATACGGAATAAATTTTTTGAAATTAAATACAAAGCTCGGTGGTGGCGAGAGTCACAAAGATGTGATGAATAGGATGATGAAAGGCGTAAGTGAGCTCGAAGAAAGATATAATGGCCAAAAGATCTTGATCGTCACTCATGGAGCCCCTATGAGGATGATAACGGCCGCTAGCGAGCTTTTGACGGAAGAAGAGATAATATCTGATGAACTATCAAATGATACTAGGCTCTATCCAAGAAATGGGGAAGTTAGGAAACTAGATTTTAGTCTTGTTCCAAGAGATGAGACAGGCGAGATCAATCTTCATAGACCATATATTGATGAAGTAATACTACGAAGCAAAAACGGAAAGGAAATGAAGCGCGTAGAGTATGTATTTGATTGTTGGTTTGAGTCTGGGGCTATGCCTTATGGCCAAGTACACTATCCGTTTGAAAATAAAGAATTGTTTACAAAAACTTTCCCAGCAGATTTTATTGCAGAGGGACTTGATCAGACTAGAGGATGGTTCTACTCGTTACTTAATTTATCAGTTTCACTTTTTGGTAAGTCTGCTTACAAAAATGTGATAGTCAATGGACTTTTACTTGCTGAAGATGGTGAGAAAATGAGTAAGAGTAAAAATAATTATACAGATCCTACTATATTGGTAGAAAAGTATGGAGCTGACGCTTTTAGATATACATTACTTTCTTCGCCAGCTATGTGTGCCGAAAATATACCCTTCTCTGATAAGAGCGTAGAAGAGGTCTATAAAAAAGTAGTAGCAAAGCTAGAAAATGTTCTTAGCTTTTATGGGATGGTAGTAGATGATACCAATAATAAACTTTATGAATTTGATCTAGAAAATATAAAGAACCCTATGGATATTTGGATATTGACGCGGTTAAGCGAGATCTTAAATAGTACTACCAAATCTATGAATGAGTATAGACTAGATGGCGCTACTCGACCTCTTGAAAAGTTTGTCGATGATCTTTCTACTTGGTGGCTACGCAGGAGTAGAGAGAGACTCAAGGAAGGAGAAGAAAAAATAATTTCTCAAAAAGTTTTCTATAAAGTATTAAATGAATTTTCAAAAATCATTGCTCCATTTATGCCTTTCTTGGCAGAGCGTATGTATCAGACTGTAAATCTTAATAACCAAAATAAGAGAGAGTCTGTACATCTCGAGGCTTGGCCAAAAGAATTTATAGTGGTAGACGAAAAAGTCCTAGAAGAGATGGAAGAAGTTAGAGAGGTGGTGACAGAAGTATTGATGATAAGACAAAAAAATAATATTCCAGTTCGTCAGCCACTAGCACAAGCTACAATAAATAAAAATCTTGAAAAATATTTTAAGATCATTGCTGATGAGGTGAATGTAAAAGAAGTAGTGATAGGCGATGAAAATAATCTTGACCTAAATTTAACAGATGAACTAAAAAGGGAAGGTGATTATCGTGAGTTAACCAGAAAGATAAAAGATCTGAGAAAAGAAGAGAATCTCACTCCTAGTGATGTAGCTGTATTGGTAGTAAAATCAAGTGAAGATAGGATTGTTTCTATAAAATCTTTTGAAGAAGAATTACAGAAAGATTGTAAATTATCAAAAATAGAGTTTACTCTTGGAGAAGAAGAAAGGCTAGAATTAATAAAATAAAAATCTCTTTAAAGCTTTTTATGGCTATAGAAAAATATACAACTGAAGGCTTTATCTTACGGCAATATGAGCAAGGAGAAAACGATCTTGTTTATAAAATTTGGACCGAGGACTTTGGTGTACTATTTGCTGTGGCAAAATCGATTAGGAAAATCAATGCTAAATTGCGAATGCAGTCAAGAAAGCACGACTTCATAGCTTTTACTATTGTAAAAGGCAAAGATGTTTGGAGATTAGTAGGAGTAGAGGAGTTAAAAGAAACTTTTTTGTATAATAAAAAAGATCTTTCTGTAAAGAAAATAATAGCAGAATCCGTAGACAAATTCTTGGAAGAAAAAAAGCCTTATCGCAAACTCTTTCAAAGAATGAAGTCATTTTTTGACCTAGAGAGCGACTTTATTAATTTACCTATTAATAAATTAAAAATATTAATCTATTATATTGTATTAGTAGACACTGGATATGCTGATGCGAAGATTATAGGAGCTTCCTCTTTGGAAGAGTACAAAAGTTTTTCTCCCAAAGATTTTTGGACACATTTTATTTTGAATGAAGAAGAGACAAAAAAGCATCTACTTTTAGTTCTCAAAGATAGCATGTTATAATCATACTAATGCAAAAAGACGAGACAATACATTATGATAATATCCCAGAGACTTGGGACGATTCTGATCTAAAAGAGTTTGTTTTTCACGAAAAGCCAAAAAAGAAATGGGGCTTCGTTTCTAAATTATTTCTCGCGTCTTCGATTTTACTTATCGTGGCTTTATTATTTGCCTCTTTTTCTTTTTTTAATAATTATTCTTCGTTTTCAGATAAAAATATTGAGATAAGCATGTCGGGGCCTGCATCAATCACTAGCGGAGAAGAGAGTAGTATTGATATTATTGTCGCCAATAGTAATGGAGTTCCTCTTCTTGACGCATATATGATCATATCTTATGACTCAGGTGAAAATATTGCGGGTGACAAAAGTCTGATAAGCCAAAAGATAGATCTTGGTCAAGTATTGCCGAGCATGTCTATGAATAAGACTCTTCCAATAGTTCTTTTCGGGAGTGAAGGAAGTACTAAATCTATTAAAGTAAGCCTTTTTTATAAAATCTCTAGCTCAAAAGCAGAGTTTAATAAAAGCGGTCAGGACACAGCTATTTTAATAAAAACTTCCCCAGTCTCTCTTTCTGTAAATTCTTTAAAAGAAGTAAGGAAAAATAGCTTTGGATCTTTTACCATAACACTTAAAAATAATACTTCAAACGAAATGGGTAATCTAATAGTCTCAGTCAGGCCTCCAAATGAGTTTTTCTATTCTAGTTCTTCGCTTCCTCTTTTTAATAATAATCCTTCCTGGGTTATAAAATCTTTGCCAGCCAATTCCTCAAAAGATATCACATTTTCTGGAAAATTTACCGGAGATGTAGGATCTGTTCAAAAATTTAATTTTTTTGCTGGAGTTTCTGCTGGAGAGAAATCCAGCTCTTCTTCTTTGCCTATAAATAATGAGGATAATTTTAATCTTAGTTTAGATAATATTTATGCAAGAGTAGAAAAGGTGGTGAATATTACCGGGCAATATTTAGATGCTTCTATTGATTCTGATAGTAGTGATACAAATGGATATCTCACTTCAGGCGAGCTTCTATCTCTTGAAATAAATTATCAAAATAATCTAGACTATCCTCTCGATAATGTAGTGCTTTCGGCAAAAATGTTTGGAGATTTTATAGATAAAGAAAATACTCAGGCAGTATACGGAATTTATGATAAAGAAAGTAATACTATGATTTGGAATAAGAGTACAATGACTAGCTTAGCTCAGGTCCCGGCCAAAGCTAGTGGTAAATTGAGACTACAAATAAGACTAAAGCGAGACATCCCAGAAAATCAAATTTTAAGAATGGAATTTAGTGGAAAAGGTGAGAGGAATTCTGAGGCCAATGTATCAAATGAGCAAGAAATTTCAATAAATAAAACCTGGGTTATTAAGAATAATTAATAGAAAAAATGCCTTTTTCTTGTTGCTCCTTGTGTGATATACTTTTACTATATTAAAGTTATTTTTATTATCAAAAAATATTCAATATGTCTACAAATAAAATCGAAATCTCTAGCAGATCTATAATAAAGGCTATATTAGTCATATTATTGTTTTATGGCTTTTATTATTTTCAATCACTTATCTTTATCTTATTTATCTCTATAATACTCGCTTCTGTTGCTGACCGAATAGCTATATTTGCAAAAAATAAATTAAGATTTCCTAGGGCATTATCTATATCACTTTTATATTTGATTTTTGTGGGTCTGACGGTACTCATGCTTTATACTTTTATGCCGATGTTTATAAATTATATCGTAGACACAATAAGAGAGCTCCCAAGACTCCTAGATTCTTTTAAAGCAATACATACTGAGTCCAATTCTTGGTATAGCAATTTCTTGTCTTATATTATTAACACAGTGAATAATGTTGACGCGAATTCATTATTAATAAACGCTAAAGATTGGATATTTAAGACTTCTATTGCTAGCTCTTCGTCAGTATTCAATTTTTTTGTTAATTTTGTTTTGACTTTTGTTATTTCATTTTATATTGCTCTTTCAGAAAAAGGTGTTTCAGATTTCTTAAGACTCATCTCTCCAAAAAAGTATGAGAATTATGTTGTCTCTCTTTTTGAAAGAACCCAAAAGAAAATATCTGGTTGGTTTTTTGGTCAGATAGTCGTAGCCTTTATTGTAGCTGTACTTGTTTATATAGTTCTACTAATTTTAAATATTCCTTTCGCTCTTTATATTGCTCTTCTAGCCTTTGTCTTTGAGATAATGCCTATAGCTGGAGTGACAACAGCCTCAATACCAGCTGTATTTTTCGCTTGGAATATGGGAGGTTACTATCTCGCCCTAGTTGCTCTTATTTGTTTCTTTATTATTTCTCAAATATCTTCATATATTCTATATCCAAAGATAGTAGGCAAATTTGTTGGACTACCTACAGTAATTATACTAATAGCAGTGGTTGTAGGTGCCGAAGTGGCTGGATTTTGGGGTATATTAATATCGATCCCGGTAGCTACTATAGTTATGGAGCTTTTACAGGATTTCAAAAAGTTGAAAGAAGAGCAGATATAGTTTATATTTATAAATAATGAAAAAGACTTTTTACTTAACCACAACTCTTCCATATGTAAATGCTGATCCGCATATTGGTTTTGCAATGGAGATTATACGTGGTGATGTCATAGCTAGATATAAGAGATATTTAGGATATGAAGTATTTTTTAATACCGGTACAGATGAGCACGGGCAAAAGCTTTTTGAGGCCGCAAAAGAAGCTGGTATTGATACACAAAAATATGTTGATCAAAATGCTATTAAATTTATAGATTTAATGCAATCTTTAAACATATCAAACGATACTTTTATACGGACTACTGAGGAAAGACATATCAAATCCGCACTTGCTATTTGGAATAAATGTAAAGAGAATGGTTTTATCTATAAAAAGAATTATGCTGTAAAGTATTGTGTGGGGTGTGAACTAGAAAAACAAGATTCAGAATTAAATGAAAATGGTAGATGTGAATTACATCCTAATAGAGATTTAGAAATTAGAGAAGAAGAAAATTATTTTTTTGCATTTTCTAAATTTGAAAGTGAACTCACAAATTATTATGAGAATAATCCAAATTTTGTTGTACCAGATTTCAGATTCAATGAGATCAAGAGTTTTGTAAAAAATGGATTACAAGATTTTTCTATATCTCGTCTCAAATCAAAAATGAATTGGGGTATTCCTGTGCCAGGGGATGAAGAGCATGTCATGTATGTTTGGTTTGACGCTCTTACAAATTATATCTCTACTCTTGGTTGGGGAAGTGGTGACGAATCTAATTTTGAAAAGTTTTGGCTTCAAAAAGACAATGAAAGACGAGAGGTAGTACAATATTGTGGTAAAGACAACCTGAGACAACAATCAGCTATTTGGCAAGCTATGCTAATGGCTGCCGGAATACCTAATTCTACAAATATTATAATAGATGGGTTTATTACAGGAGAAGGAGGCGTGAAAATGAGTAAGAGTCTAGGAAATGCTATTGATCCTTTAGATATTATAAATGAGTATGGGGTAGACGCTCTACGATATTTCTTACTAAAAGAAGTTTCTAGTTTTGAAGATAGTCCATTTACAATAGAAAGATTCAAAGAGTCTTATAATTCAGGATTAGTGAATGGTCTCGGCAATCTCACATCTAGAATATTAACTATGAGTTCAAATTATGGAGTCACTTTAAGTGAAGAAGATTTGAAAATGAGATATTACACAGATCCTGTTCCTGAATTAGAAGGGTTTGATATTTGTAAACACATGAACAATATTTGGGTTAATATTTCAAACCTAAATAAATTTATTCAAGAGCAGGAGCCCTTTAAAAAGATTAAAATAAATAAAGAAGAAGCTGAAAAAGATGTTCATTATTTACTTTATCATTTATTTGGTATAGCGCTCGCTTTAGAACCAATGATGCCAGAGACATCTTTAAAGATCCAAGAATTAATAAAAGAAAATAAAAAACCAGAAGAGCCTCTCTTTCCAAGGAAAGATTAAATATATGGAAGTAAAACAAGAACATATAGACAGAGTATTTGACTTAGCAAGACTTTCTTTAACTTTCGCAAAGACAAATAGAGTGACAAGGCATGAAGATGGTATTCGTTTAGAGTCTGATACAGACCATACTTTTATGCTTTCCCTTATCTCATGCTCCCTTGCAGATACTTTTTATAAAGATAAATTAGATATTGGTCTAGTGTCCCAATTTGTAACAGTGCATGATCTCGTAGAAGTATATGCTGGGGACACAGATTCTCTTGTGAATAGTTCTCTAGAAGCAAAAAAAGAAAAGGAACAAAAAGAACACGAGTCTTTAGAGAGGATAAAAAATGAGTTCGGAATAGAATTTCCTTGGATTCACCAGACCATAGAAAAATATGAATCCCAAGATACCCAAGAAGCTAGATTTGTAAAATTAGTAGATAAGATTTTACCTAAGTTAACCTCAGTTTTTAATAATGCTTCTGCTATAAAGATTAGAAAAACAAAAGAAGAATATCAAGTATTCGTAGACGATCAACTAGCTTCATTTAATAGCTACATAGAAGAATTTCCAGAATTACTTATTTTCTTTAAATATATTAATAAAAGAACTCTAGAGTGTTTTAATGATTAAATTGTATATGATAGATTTTTCAAAAATAAAATACATAGAT
>JBDKGJ010000030.1:0-5706 GCA_039798205.1 Candidatus Parcubacteria bacterium
TCCTTTTGTTATTTTTCTCACTAGG
Organism: Candidatus Parcubacteria bacterium; assembly: GCA_039798205.1. Taxonomy (GTDB): domain Bacteria; phylum Patescibacteriota; class Minisyncoccia; order Phycocordibacterales; family UBA5272; genus UBA5272. Next base: position 26 of record JBDKGJ010000030.1, read on the forward strand.
ATTTTCATTAGTTGTTAGATCTAGATATTTTTGTTTATTTAGTTTTTTAATTCTATTTAACAAATTCTTTAAATTCTCTTTTTCCAGCTCTTTTCTAAGTAGGGGGTTCGGCTTTGCATTTTTGGGAAGTCCATAAAGTATGGCATCAATATAGAGTCCTGTTCCACCACAGATGATAGGGGATTTCTTTTTGGAAAATATTTCTTTGATAGCTTTATTTGCATATTTTAAATAATCAGTGACAGACTTCGTCTTTCCTGCTTCGAAAATATCAAGACAATAATGCTTCATACCTTTCATTTCTTTTTTTGTTATTTTGCCAGAGCCTATATCTAAGTGTTTATATACCTGCCTAGAGTCAGCAGAGACTATCTCTCCATTCACTTTTTTAGCTAATTCTACCGCTAGATCACTTTTTCCGCTGGCAGTAGGACCAAGTATTATATAGATTTTTGGAAGAGGCTTTAGTTTTTGCATATTTCTTTAAATAAATTCTATCAAAAAAGTATTGAAAAATAAAGCTTTTTCACTATTGACAAATGATTTATTTTAGTATATATTATGGCCAGTTTTGTAAACAATATTTAAAAATATAAATTTCTGACCATGAAAAAGTTTATTTTCGTTGCTTGTAGTATCTTTTTTTCTTTTAATTTTGCAAACAGCCAAAAGGATACCATGAAGTTGTCCTCAGTTGAGGTAGCATCAGGTAAGGGAGCAGTTGCCTCCGGCCTTTATGGCTATGCAACTCTTGCAAACAAAAAATCATCACTTATGCTCACATTGAGTGCTGACGATTTGGAGGTGACCTACCTTCGGAAATTTGCAAAAGGAAAAGTAATGGCTGGTGTTAATGGAGGATATTGGTACAATGTACCATATGGCTCTGCACAATTCATTTGGAATCCAACAAATTTTTTCGGAGTTTTTAGTTGGGTGGGGTACGGCTTTGGTGACCCAGGAACCAAAGTAGAAATAAGACCAAGGTTTTATTTCTCAGTTCAACAGGGGACTATCACTGCCAACAAAAACTTTTCGGGTAGCTATACTCTTATACACTACTTAGACAATGTGCCTCAACACATAGGTAATGTGAAGTATACAGGAAAAGTAAACGAAAACTTTTCTTTCTATACTTCAATAGGATACGACTTCACGAAAGAGTCCCAGCTTCTCCAGCTGGGTATGGTGTATCGTCCAGGAAAGTAAAAAAAGAAAAAACGTTTTAAAAGCCGTCTTGGGAGAGGCGGTTTTTTCTATTGACAAAGTATACCGAGTATGCTATACTTATATAGTTGTTCTTAAATATTCTTTAATTTAATTTAAAAAAATGAACTTTAAAGTTATTTTAGTAATTATTATATTTGCTCTTTGGTTTATTTATTTTTATGGAAATGCAAATTTGCATCTTCAAATAAGTAAAACTACAGCAAAGATAATGGTTTATGCTTCTTTTGCTGGAATATTATCTTTGATATTTTTCAAAAAATAAAAGAAGTGTAAGCTCTTAAGCCTTCTCCTCAGGGAGAAGCTTTTTTATTTCCAAAATATTCTGATTTTTGATTTCTATACTTTCCCCAAGTATCTCTGGCTTTTTACCTACAAACAGGTCTAGCACAGCTAGATCTCTTGCGAATATCTCTCGGACAAATGTCTTCATATTTACTTTAAAATTCCTAAAAAAGTTTTTGTGTGGATATACTGCGTTGAAGGCCACAGCTTCTATACCATTTTTCTTAGCTATAAATATCGCTCTTTCATTGTGGAATCTCTGTGAGATTATAGTGATTTTATTTTGATTAAATATTTGATTACTTCTTAGTACTGAGTCTAGCGTTCTTCTTCCTGCATAGTCAGAGATGATACTAGAGGTAGGTGTGCCTAGCTTTAATAGATAATTTCTCATATATTTTGGTTCATTGTAGGCGACACTTCTGTTGTCTCCAGAGACCAGTACATATTCTATCTTTTCATTATCTAGAAGACTTTTGGCAGCTTCCATTCTAGTTACAAAGAAGAGGCTCCTTTCTCCTGCGCTTGTGACAGGGGAAGTGCCGAGGACAAGACCGACTTTGTTTTTTTCTATTTTATTCACATCATCAAAGATGAAAGGTCTAGAATATTTTGATATATAGAAAAATATAAAAAGAGATATGGCTAAAAAGATAAAAAATGAAATCAAAATAAAAGATATTATCTTTCTAAAAATAATTTTTAATTTATTTTCGTCTTTAAAAATATTTTTGATTTTCATATTTTTAGGCCAGCTTTGGCTCCAGCTCATATAGAGATAATAGCAATTTTTAAAAGAAAAGTCATTAACCGAAAAAGATTGACAAAAAGTATAAATATTCTGGTGCCGAAGGTGGGACTTGAACCCACAAGCCGTGAGGCATGCGATTTTGAGTCGCACGTGTATACCATTCCAACACTTCGGCAATATTTTCTAATTCTAGCATATTTTTTGGTTTTGGTATATATTGTATTTAGTAAATTTTTTAAAATGCGATCAGCTTATTTGTCGGATGATTTTTATCTTTGTCTCTCTAAAAATGATCTATACCTTTTAAAAGAATCAAAAGAAACCAAAGGCTATATTTTGTATAAAGATAATCTTTATAAATGTGTAGTTAAAATTTCTGAAAAAAGACCTGTCGCAACAGACTTTATATTTGATAAAAAATTATGTAAATTTATTCTCGGAAGAGAAGATTTTTTAGAAATTCTTAAATATGGAAATTCTATGAATCGTATAGGTGATGCCAATTTTTATGTAGCCTCAGAATTACATGAAAAAGAAGAATTCTTTATACGAAGTGACATAATTAATGGACTAGCATTTTTTGCAGAGACATCTCACTAACCATCAACTTATTCACAAGGGGGTGGTTATTTTTCATGTTATACTGGCTAAGTAAAAATATAAATTAAAACTTTTATTTATGGCAGAATTACAAAATGCAGTATTCTGGATTGAGGTAGACAAAATCTCTCCCAATCCCTATCAACCAAGAAGAGAATTTGATCCCAATAATCTCAAAGAATTAGGGGAGAGTATTCGACAGTACGGGGTATTGCAACCTTTGGTAGTGACCAGAAAAGAAGATCCTCATGATGACGGATCTATTTCTGTCACTTATGAGCTCATAGCAGGTGAAAGACGTCTAAGGGCTGCAAAATTAGCTGGAGTGAAAGAAGTGCCTTGCGTAGTACGTATAGGAGATGACGACAGATCAAAGCTCGAGCTCGCGATCATAGAAAATATACAAAGAGAAGATCTTAATTCTGTAGATAGGGCAAAATCCTTTCAACAGCTGGCTGATGAATTCAAGCTTTCTTGGGCAGAAATTGGAAAGAAAGTAGGAAAAAGTAGAGAGTATGTATCAAATACAGTGCGTATCCTTATGCTTCCTCAAGAAATACATGACGCTCTAGTTTCAGGCAAAATATCAGAAGGACACACGAGACCACTTCTTATGCTTATAGATAAGCCAGCAGAGCAGGTGACACTCTTTAAAGAGATGCTAATGCGAAAAATGACAGTGAGAGAAGCAGAAAGTCTCGCAAGAAGAGTAGCTTTTGAAAAAATTCGCAAAAAGTCTCTCATGGCAAATCCAGAAGTTGTTGATCTAGAAGAAAAATTAGCTGAAAGTCTCGGCACTAGAGTTCATATTGAGCCAAAAGAAAAAGGCGGAAAGATAATGATTGATTATTTTTCTTATGACGAGCTTCTTTCTCTAGCTCAACTTATAAAGAGAGCTGGCACAGGCAAGACTCATGAAGGAATGTTTGATAAGATACGAAAAGAAATGAATCTCTCTGCGTCTTCTCCACTCGCTAACGCAATGATAAACGAGTCTACTATTCTTCCCGTAGAAAATGGAGAGAGTACTTTGCCTATGATAGAAGATAAAGAAAATCATATAGGAGAAATAATACTAAAAAATGAAAATAATTCTGAAGACAATCTAAATGATTTTAGATTAGAAGACGATAGAGGAAAAGAAGAGAAGAGAGAAAGTGAAAATAGAGAAGATGATTTATACGATATAAGAAATTTTAGTTTATAAAAAATTTATCAATGGTTCCTCCGTGCTCTTTTAGATAATTTTTAATATGCCTCTTTGCTAAAGAGGTAAATGCATAATCTATCCATTTACGAGTAGGCTTCGCTTCTTCTTTTGTGAAAATCTCTATTATGTCTCTATTTTTTAGTTTAGTATCAAGAGAAACAAGCTTTCCGTTTACCATTGCTCCGGAGACGTGATTCCCAATATCTGAGTGTACTGTATAAGCAAAATCTATTACTCCTGACCCATTTGGTAGCTCTATAATATCTCCTTTTGGAGTATGTACAAATATTTTTTGGCTCAAAAATTCCTCTTTTAGATTTTTTATAAACTTTTTATTCTCTCCTGTATTTTCATGCATCTTAAGAAGATCTTTTGTCCAAGCCACTTTCTCTTTAAGATGTTCTATCTTGGTTACTTCTCTTTTACTTTTTGCTTTTTTTGTATCTCCTACTTCTTTATAAAATAAGTGAGAAGCTATACCGTATTCTGCTTCCTCATGCATCTTTTCTGTACGGATCTGCACTTCGAATGTTCCTCCTTCTCCATCAAATACTGTTGTGTGAAGAGATTGATATCCATTTATTTTAGGCATGGCTATATAATCTTTGAATCTTCCTGGCACAGGTCTATAGAGTCCGTGGATTAGGCCTAATACTTGGTAGCAGGTAGCTATATCTGCGACTATGATACGCATAGCTGCGATATCGTATATCTTTTGTATATCCCAGTTGTTTCTTTTCAATTTTTCGTAAAGCGAGTAAAGATGTTTTAGCCTATAATCTATTTTGATATGTTTTATATTAAAGATATTGAGCTCTTCTTTTACTTTTTCTAATATTGATAGCAGATAATCTTCTGAGGCAGATTTTGTAGCTTCAAACATGTCCTTTACCTTTTTAAAATCTTCTGGGAAGGCATAAGGGAAGGCTTTGTCTTCAAGCTGGCTTTTTAGCTTTCCCATACCAATACGATCTGCTAGTCGAGCATGAATCTCTAATGTCTCTATCGCTATTCTTTTTCTTTTATCTTCTCTTAGATATTCAAGAGTAGATACATTATGGAGTCTATCACAAAGCTTTATCACTACCACTCTAATATCTTCTGCCATAGCAATAAAAAATTTACGCATACTCTCTACATGTCTCTCTACACCTTTATATTTTATTGTTCCTAATTTTGTCACACCCTCTATTAAAAACAACACATCTTTTCCAAATTCTTTTTCTACATCTTCTTTTTTTATTTTCGTATCTTCTAGAGTGTCGTGAAGTAGTCCCGCTACGATAGTATCAGTATCCATGTTTTGCTTCGCGATGTTTATCGCTGTTTGTACGCAGTGATTGAAGTATGGTTCACCAGAGTTTCGCATCTGTCCCTCGTGAGCTCTCTTTGAAAAATTATAAGCTTTTTCTATGAGCTTTTTATTCTCTTCACTCAGTGACCTAGTCTCTGGTAGAGCAGAAAAAATCTCATCCAAAGTAGGGGATAAAAAAGTAGTATTTGTTTCTATTTTTATTTCCGTCATTTATTAATAATAACATTAAAATACCTTTTGGCAAGTATTATTGACAGTACTTATAAAATATGCTATATATAGTTTGGTATTAT
>JBDKGJ010000031.1:0-2591 GCA_039798205.1 Candidatus Parcubacteria bacterium
AGTTCTCACAGGATCAATACTTGAAAAATCAGAAATATTTAGAGAGATGTTTTTTAAAAAAGTATCCTGGCTTAATCTAAAAGAAGAAAATGTTTTAATATTAAAGACAGAAGAAGAAAAAGAGATAGCGAGATTAGTAGTAGAAGAGAAGTTTATTTAAAATAAAGCATTACCTAGCCAGAAGTCACTTTTTGTCTTTATTTCCTTTTTTTGCTATAATTCTGACAATTAAATAGATTTTACTTTTTGGGTGAAATGTTATTTTATTTATCAAAATTACAGATTTTATTAGAATATTATGAAAGACAAAAAATTGATTCATCGTGTTGTAGCCTTCTGGCTATTTGTGCTGGCAGCGTTTCTTTGGTTTTTACTAATTTACAAAATGCCTGATTTTAAATATGGTCTAGATCTAAATGGTGGAACATCTCTTACTTATGTAGCGGATCTATCAAAAATAGAAAAAGTAAATTCTGAAGCAGATAATGCGACTTCTACTATCGCTACAACTACTGGTACAAAAATACAAACTGTAGATACTGCAAAACTTAATATTGAAGACTCTATGAACGGGCTTCGTGAAGTCATAGAAAAAAGAATAAATGTCTTTGGAGTCTCAGAGTCTATTGTTCGTACTGAATTTTCAAAATATACAGGAGAGCATAGATTAGTAGTAGAATTGCCTGGTATCACTGATATCGATAAGGCGATAGCTACTATTGGCGATACTCCTATTTTGGAATTTAAATTGGTAAAGATAATCACAGATATGAACGGAGCAACTTCTACAGAGCTAATAGACACAGGACTAAATGGTAATTATCTTAAGAAGTCTGTTCTAAGTTTTGATTCTTATACAAATGTTCCAGAAGTATCAGTCAGCTTTAATGACGAAGGAAAGAAATTGTTTGCAGAGATTACAAAAAATAATACTGGTAGCCAAATGGCTATATTTCTAGATGGTAAGATAATATCTTCTCCTATGATAAGAGAAGCGATCGAAGGAGGTCAAGCTACAATTTCTGGAGGATTCAAAATAGATGAAGCAAAGATATTGGTACAAAGATTAAATTCCGGGGCTCTCCCAGTACCAGTAAAGCTCGCTTCTTCTCAATTGGTAGAGGCGACGCTTGGCGGACAAGCAAAGGCTGATGGACTTTTGGCTGGAGAGATAGCTTTACTTGTGATTATTGTGCTCATGATAATCTGGTACAGATTGCCAGGATTGATCGCCGGAGTATCCCTTTTATCTTATGTAGGGATAGTACTTTTACTATTTAAGGCAATGCCAGTCGTGCTCACGGCGGCAGGAATTGCGGGATTTATTATTTCTATCGGTGTAGCAATCGATGCGAATATTTTGATCTTTGAAAGATTAAAAGAAGAATTGAAAAAAGGAAAAAATATAAATGATGCAGTAGAAGAAGCTTTCAAGAGAGCTTGGACTTCTATTCGAGATTCAAATATTGCTTCAATACTGGTAGCTCTCACACTCTTTTATTTCGGATCAGCTTTACTTGCTGGATTTGGTCTAGTGTTTGGACTCGGTGTATTAGTATCTATGCTTTCAGCTATGTTTATTTCTAAATATTTTTTGAGAGCATTTGTACCAGTAGATACGAATAGTAAAAGTTATAAGATAATGAAGTTTTTATTTGGGTCTGGATTTAATAAATAATTAAATATATGTTTATCATAAAACACAAATGGGTATTTTTAACAATCAGTGCAATTTTAGTTTTCGGATCCCTTTTTTTGGTTCTTACAAAAGGTATTAAAAAGGGAATAGATTTTACTGGAGGTACAGAAGCCGTGATATCTTACAAAGGATACACAGCTACAAAAGATGGAGAAATAGATTTAGATTTTATAAAAAATAATTTAATTCAAAATGGTTTTTCTGTAAAAAATGTTTCTTTATCTAAAACAGATGAAAAGGGTAGCAAATATGTCTCTATAAAGCTGACTGGTGACCTTGAAAAGGAAGGGAGAGCAAATTTTGAGAATGCTTGGAGCTTCAATCATGATCCACATTATGATGCCACTCAAGTATCTGAAAATATCATCGGTCCATCAATCGGAAAGGAGCTCGCTCAAAAAGCTATTTGGTCAATATTATTTGTCACAATTATAATTATTTTATTCGTAGCCTTTTCATTTAGACATGTATCAAAGCCTGTCTCTAGCTGGAAATATGGATTTTTAACCATTGCTACACTTCTTCATGATATTGCTATCCCTACAGGTATGTACGCTCTTCTCGGAGAGACTCATGGCGCAGAGATTGATTCTTTGTTCGTCTTAGCGCTTCTTACTATAATGGGTATATCTATCGCAGATACTATAGTTGTATTTGATCGTATTCGTGAAAATCTTAAAAATAGAAAAAGTAATGAAGTCTTTAGCGGTATCGTGGGAAAGAGTCTTAATGAGACACTACTTCGCTCCTTTAACACTTCATTTGCTGTGATACTAGTACTACTCGCACTATTTTTCTTTGGCCCAGCATCTATTCATAACTTTTCTCTTACTCTCATAGTAGGAATGATAGTTGGTACATATTCTTCTATCTTCGTCGCTTCACCATTACT
>JBDKGJ010000032.1:0-8994 GCA_039798205.1 Candidatus Parcubacteria bacterium
AGAGGATAACGCGAGAGACGTACTCAGAGAGCATCTTTCACAACCCCCTCAAAATGTATTACCAAAAGATTTCCATGTGTCGAGTCTCGAAAAGAAAAAGCTTCTAGACGGATTAAAGCCAAGGGAGACGGACGAAAAAGTCTCCTCAGTCGTGGCTATCATGATGGACAAAGGTATTCATAGCGCTATTTCTCTAGCCAAAGATCTATCCGACAAAGAAGTCGAAGCCGACTTTCATAGATTTTTGATCAACTATCTTCTTGCCCCTAATGAGAAAGATTTTGAAAGAGATCTTAGTCGCACAGAGTGGAAAGCACTTCACATGAAGCTTTATGAGATAATTCTTCCAGAAAACAAAGAAAAAGGAGAAAGCAAAAGCCCAAAAGAATTTATTGCTTTTATGGAGCAATTTTATGCGAGCATGCTAGCTATATCTAGTGACATTGGGAATAAAGAAAATAATTATTATACTCTTGAGATAGCAAAGCCAAACAATTCAAACGAAGTATCCTTTTTTGTAGCAGTTATGAATGAGATGTCTGATCTTTTTGAAAAGAGTCTCTTTGCTCTCTTTCCAGATATTATAGTTCGTCACTCTCTCGATGATTACAATCTCTTTTCTCATCAAGGCTTTCAAGTGGCAGCATATGCGAGCGCCACAAAGACATCTGCTCTTCCATTTCGCACTTATGACAAAATGGAGGGTGATCCTATATCTCTCATCATGTCTGCTTTTACAAAGTTACAAAAAATGGGAGAAGCGGCATCTTTGCAGATAGTAGTCAGGCCAGCTGGAGAAGCCTTCTTTAAAAAATATTCCAGCATGCTCGATGATATGAGAAAAGGTAATACTCTAAAAAGAGTTCTAGCGAGAGATTCGTTTGTAAAGGATTTTATTTTAACAATGAAAGAATCTTCAAAAAGTAAAGAAGATTTAGAAAAAGAAAAGGGAAAGCCTAAAAAGCTAGAAGATGAAAAAGCTGTAGAATATATTTCAAAAAAAATTGAGTCTACTATTCTTGATAGCAATCTTCGTTTGATAGTAAATGCTGACTCACTCGTAAGATCAAAAAGTATTTTGAATGAGATGGCTTCTACTTTTAGGCAGTATTCAGAAGCGGAGGGCAACTCTCTTCAATTCAAAATGCTGGAAGGCAAAAGATTGAACGAAGAGATACACAATTTTATTTATAGACTTTGGGATAGTGATGAGAGTCTTCCTGTCAATTTTAAAGAACTCGCTACATTTTTTCATCTTCCGAGCTATGTTAAAAACTTTTCTCAGCTCAAAAAGACTGATGCTGCTACGGCTCCCGCTCCTATGGATCTACCACAAGAAGGTGTATTTTTAGGATTAAATAATTTTAGACATTTGACTACAAAGATATTTCTTCCTGAGGCAGACAGATTAAGACATGTCTATATAGTTGGACAGACTGGTACTGGTAAGTCCGTCATGATGGTGAATATGATCTTGCAAGATATTTATAATGGTAATGGATGTTGTTTCATAGATCCTCACGGAGAAGATCTTATGAAGATAATGGGTAATATTCCAAAAGAAAGATGGGATGATGTTGTTTATTTTGATCCAGCTTCGACAGACTTTCCTTTTGGACTCAACATGCTTGAATATGATCCAAATAAGATAGAGCAAAAGAGCTTTGTCATTAATGAGCTATTTTCTATATTCAAAAAGCTCTTTGCCGAAGCTAGTCCCGAATCAATGGGTCCAGCTTTTGAGCAATATTTTAGAAATAGTGCTGGGCTAGTCATGGATCATCCTGAGAGTGGCTGTACGCTTATCGATATCTCTAGAGTTTTATCTGACAAAGATTATCGGGAATACAAATTAGCTCATTGCAAGACTCCTACTGTAGTTCAATTCTTTAAAAACGCAGAAGCTACAAGTGGTGAGCAAGGTTTTGAAAATTATGTTCCATATATCACAAGCAAGTTCGACGTATTTCTAGCTAATGAGATTATGCGTCCTATCATCGCTCAAGAAAAGTCCTCTTTTGATATCGCAGAAATAATGGACAACAAAAAGATCTTTTTAGTAAATCTCTCCAAAGGCCGTCTCGGTGAATTAAATGCGAATCTCATCGGTCTTATTTTGGTAGGGAAATTTTTGATGGCTGCTCTCGGCAGAGAAAATCCAGCAGAAAAGCCACCATTTTATTTATACTTAGACGAATTTCAAAATATCTCTACACCATCTATCTCAGCCATACTTTCTGAAGCTAGAAAGTACAAGCTTTCTCTCAATCTTGCTCATCAATTCCTAAAACAGCTCCCCGAAAATATAAAAGCCGCCGTCTTTGGAAATGTAGGAAGTAAAATAGTATTTCGTATTTCTGAAGAAGATGCTAAATATCTAGAAGCGAGCTTTGCTCCTACATTCACAGCGAGTGACATTATGAAGATAGAAAATTTTAATGCCTATGTCGCACTTCTCGTGAACGGATATCCTCAAAAGCCATTTAATCTAGTAGAAAAATATTTCTTAGATCTGAATTCGTTTTATGCTCCAAAGCCAAATCCAGAGACTATTCAGATCTTAAAAACTATGTCTTATGAGAAATATGGCAGACCAAGAGAAGATGTAGAGAAAGAGATAATGAAAAAGTTTAATTTCCAATAATTATTTCCCAGCCCTTTCTACATATTCACCACTTTCTGTGTTTACTACTATCTCATCACCTTCTACTATGAATAGGGGAGCGGTCACTTGAGCTCCAGTCTCTATCGTCACTAATTTTCCACTACTATTCCCAGCAGTATTTCCTTTTACATTTGGAGGAGCAGAAACTACTTTGAAAGTCATTTTGATAGGTAGCTCAACGCCGATGATACTCTCTTCATCGTCATCATTCGTAAATATTTTTGCATCTACTTCACTATTTACTTTTAAAAATTTGATAACATTTCCTATTGTCTCACTAGAGATAGTATATCTTTGTGCTGGATCCTTTATTTCACAAAACCAATTCTCTCCTTTATTTGTATAAAGATATTTGATAGATCTTTTTGAGATATCTGCCTCATCTACCATATCACTCGCATGGAATGTAGCAGGTATTACTTTTCCATTTATGAGATTACGGAGCTTTACTTGATTTTGAGGCTTTCTTTGCTGAGTTCTCGCTACATGATACTCGAGTACTTCGTAAGGAGATCCGTCGTAGATAATGTATTTTCTTGGTTTGATTTCGCTGTATTCTAGTTTTGCCATATTTTTATTTAGTTTTTATAGTATTTTTGATTTTATCACAAAATTTAGCAAAATAAAAAAAGGCTTCGGTATTTCACCAAAGCCCTTCCCATTTTTTCTTTCGATTACTAATTTCTTAGTAACCATTAAATTCTAATACTATCTTAGCATATCATATTAAAAAAGTAAAGCCCTGTGTTAAGAAAGCTTTAAAAGCCTATATTTTCTTACCCTTTTCAGAAAAGGGAGAAAATGGGCCTTCTTTAGAAGGTATTAAGGGTAAAACTTTAAAATACTTGACAAAATATGTCAAATAAGCTATACTGTATATATAGTTCTTTGTAAAAAGTAAAAACAATATTTTTAAAACATAAAATTTATTAAAGTGAAAAAAAGAAATTTTATAGGTGTGCTGTTAGCATTCCTTGTAGCAATCACCGGGTGTGATTGCACAAAAAACCCGCCACCCCCACCGGCGGATACTCAGAAGCCAGTTGCGTCTATCAGTGTCACATCTGTGACTACGACGGGAGCATCATTCAGTTTTTCCGCAACAGACAATGTAGGAGTAACAAATCTTACTTTGTCAGTAGTCGGGACTACTGATGTTACAAATCAAAGCAGTGCAACTGTGACTGGGTTAACACCCAATACACAGTATACTGCGACCCTGACAGCGAAGGACGCTGCAGAAAACGTTGGTACCGGAAGTGCGTCATTTACAACTAGTGCATTGCCGCCACAAAATTCGACATGGTTCGCCCAGCCGACAGTCACTATCACTCCTATAAACGGAATGATAGGAAATACTGTGAGTAACGAATTTCAAATTCAATTAGGCAACAATGCTGCAACTTCCAAAACTGCGACATTTAGTTTAAGTTTTGGTGCGAATGGTAGCGCAGTGAAGATGATTCGTATCAAGGGTACACCAGCTCCAGCTTGGACAGTCGGAATCGTCACAGGAGGTCTGGTCACATTTTCTAATGTGACTTTACACCCTGGCACAACCAATCTTCAAGCAGTGTTCGCACTCAAAGAAGCGGTAGGTGTTGCTAATGGTTCAGCATTATCTATTTCTTTTTCATCTCTAAATGATGGCGAAGGAATGACCATGCCTATTGGTGGCTCATGGCAGGCTCCAGTAGCTGCCGGCACGGTTGATGCGAATACTCAAGCCACAAAATTAAGTACAGAGTGGTTGGGGTATATGTCACAAAGCCCATTAGTAATTTTACCAAATGGCACTGCAACAGCGGTAAATTACAATGTCACTTCTGTGAAGGTGTCAGGACCTGGCAACGCCCGCATTATCTCGGTTAAATTGAGAAATCCGTACGCATCTTCCTTAATTTGGAACAACAGTAGTTGGAGGACAAACTTCGGTGGTCCGGATTATGTAGTATCAGTAAACTGGAATGGGGATTATGTGAAATTAAGTATGCCCAATGAGGCGATTATTTCAAATACTTCTTTCACTAGCTTTATAACGTTTGCTAATATTCAAAATGCCTCCACGACAAATTCATTTAATAGTGGAAGTGTTACACCAGGGCTCTTCGGGCTTGAGCTTAAGAGTAAATACGATTTAGAAATCGTTAACTCTGCGGGTCAAGTTATTGATCTGAGTGATGCTATGATAAAGCAGGGTGCCAACATTGTTGCAAACTAATAAAAAATATTGTTAACTTTTTAAAATCAGCCGCTCTCAAATATGAGGGCGGTTTTTTATTTTAATATTTGTGAATAACTTCCTAAAATTGTAAAGATTAAAATGCTATAATTTAGATATAAATTAGTAGTATTAACTTTTAAATTTTATTATGATTAAAAAATATTTTTTCTTTCTCTCTCTCGTTTTCTTTTTTACATTTTTTGTGAGTGACAGATCTTTAGCTGTATGGAATAAATATTGCGATCAGTCGCAATATTCTGCAAATCAAACTTGTTCTGGATCTGTTATAGAGGCAAACCATTTCAGTGATGACTTTGAAGTTAGAGGACAAGATGATCCTGGGGACTCATTGACTTTTTGGGGTAATTTTTTAGATGGAAATGGCTGGATAGATATAAATAATGGCATAGCTGTAGGTATTGATCCTGCAACTGGTTTTGCTATTATTAATGCTAATAAATTATGGCCCAATCTTATTGGTTCAGGAACTTCTAACACTTATTCTGTGCAGACCTATGTGAAAGATCAAGACGACGCTCCTTCTGGAAATGCTACATATAATATAGTGTTAAGTTATGCCCCAATAATCTTATCTGCACAGATAGGGGCAACTACTATAGCTCCAGGGGCTACTGTACCCAATGGTGATGTCGTCACATTTACTTGTTCTAGTACTACTAACATGACTATATCTCCTAGCGTCACACCTCCTACAACTTTTTCTGTGACGAATACTGGCACATATGAATACACTGGTACATTTACAAATAATGACACTACTTCGCACACTTACACTGTCTCTTGTACTAACATTGGTGGATCTGTGAGTCAGGAGGACTTCACATTTAATACAGAGGGAGTGCCTAGTATCACAGGAGATATTCACATTTCAAATATTGTAAGCTCTCCAAATACTGTTAGTACACCAATAAATTTTGATTGGAATTCAGATGGGAATGCGTGTTCTCTCTATAATTATGATAGAAGTATAAATTATGGTCCTGCTACTGGCACTCCTGATCCGGCTAGAGGAAGTGTTCCTTGGGCATTTACTCTCAGCGCCGGGAGTGCTCCTTCTACGAGTGGAACATTCGGATATTATGTAAAGTGTATAGACTCGGAATATACAGCAAGACAAGCTGGACCATCTCCTATCGAGACATTTGGTGGTATTTCAAATGTAGCTTGGCTCAAATATGATGTAGTTATCGGTAATGGTGGTAGCTGTCCACCAGGACAAGAGCCTGATGTGAATGGGTATTGTCATGCACCTTGCGGACCTGGTCTTACTTGGGATCCTACTACTCTTCAGTGTGTGACAGGAAGTGGATGTCCATCCGGACAGTATCTTATAAACGGAGTGTGTGGTACTTGTCCTTCAAATCAGGTTTACAATCCATCACTTGGAACTTGTGTAGCTTTTAGTTCAAATAATGCTTCTTGTCAATTTACTGATACTACTTTTGCTACTGTAAAAATTGTAAATCCACCATCTTGTCCAGTCGGAGCTACTACATTTAATGTAGATTATACCAATGGACCATCTCAATCTTTGGATCCAAATGGATTTGCTTGGGAAAATACACAATATCAATATAGATATACATGTAATAGCCAGAATATAAAGATTATCAAGGCTTGCGTTCGTCCTTACACACACTTTTTAGTGTTTAATGTTTCTGCTGGTTTTGTAAAAAAGAGCTCAGGTATAGATATTAGCTGGACTGTCGAAGATCCGAACGATACTTGTAAAATAGTTGCTACAGATATTAATAATGGTAATGTCGTACTCGATACTTCTTCTGCTACTGGATCTCCTCTTTATACAAATCTCACTACCGGTACTATGGTCTCCTCTCTGAGGGCTATATCTTCTAGTAGCTACAAGTCCATCACAGGAAATCTGTTTAGTATAAATTCTTCTTTGAGATTTGTGGCTAGCTGTATAAATTCTAGTGCTTACAATCCAGGATACTATCAACTTGTGAGAGATGTCTACGTCACGAACGAAAAGGAAAACTAGTAAAATTTGACTTTCTTCTCTATTTTTGCTAATATTTCTTTATTAATAAATCTATTTTATTCTTTACATATTTATATATGCTAAAGACTTGGATTTATTTTATTTAAAATTATTATGTCAAGATCAGCAAAAAAGGGTCCATATGTAGACGAGAGAGTCCTCAAAAAGGTCCTCGGCAAAAAGCCAGAAGATACTGGGGTTATAAAGACCTGGATTCGTGCTTCTACTATATCTCCAGAGATGGTGGGCTTTACTTTTGGTGTCTATAATGGAAAGACACATATCGAAGTCCTCATCGCAGAAGAAATGGTGGGTCACAAGCTGGGTGAATTTTCTCCAACTCGCAAATTCGTAAGACACGGAGGAAAGATGCAAAAAGAAATTGATCAAAAAGCAAAACAAACAGAAATTGATTCTGCCAAAACAGCAAAGTCATCAGCAGCTGATCCAGCAAAAAAGAAATAAAATAAATTAATTATAAAAATAAAATAAAGGTTTCCAATCAATTATTTATTAAATAATGAGGACAGGAAAATAAAAATTATGAAAGCAACACTATTAAACTATAGACAAGCACCAAGAAAAACGGCTCTAATAGCCGCTCTTATCCGTGGCAAATCTGTCAAAGAAGCGAGAATCATTTTAGACAAACTCATAAAGAGAGGGGCTCTTCCTACTTTAAAACTTTTAAATTCTGCTGTAGCAAATGCAAAAGAAAATAAAAAGATTTCTAATGTAGAAGATTACACGATCAGCACCTTGGTAAACAAAGGAAAAGTATTAAAAAGATCACGTCCAAGAGCTATGGGTCGAGCTTTTCCTATTCACAAGCATACGAGTAATATTGTGATAGAACTTAAAGAAAAAAAGAATTAATAATTTAAATATAATTTTATGACACATATTGTTAATCCATACTCACATAGAATAGGAATAGTACGCGGATGGAAGTCCCGCTGGTTTGGTACTAAAAGTACATATACTTCAAATCTAAAAGGAGATATTCTTTTGAGAAAATATTTAGAAAAAAGATTGAGAGGCTTTTATGTGGCTGGGATAGAGATTGAAAGAAGTCAAAAAGAGTTCAAAGTTTTGATCCATACTTCAAGACCGGGTATGATAATCGGTCGTGGAGGTGATGGTATAGAAAAATTAAGAAAAGACATAGGAAAAGAAATGAAAAGAGTGGATATTCCACTACCTACAAATTTTAGACTCGATATAGCTGAGGTAGCTAGTCCAGAGTCTTCTGCTGCGATAGTTGGACAGATGGTGGCAGAGCAAATAGAAAAAAGAATTCCATTTAGAAGAGTCTTAAAGATGACTATCGAAAAGGTAATGGCAAATAGAGAGGTCCTAGGAGCTAGAATAGCTGTAGCTGGGAGACTTGGTGGAGCAGAAATGGCTCGTCGCGAGCAGATCAGAAAAGGAGGTATTCCTCTTCAGACATTGCGTGCTGATATTGATTTTGCAAAAGAAAAGGCATTCATGTCATACGGTACTATAGGCATCAAGGTCTGGATTTATAGAGGTATGAAGTATGAAAAAGATGCTCATCTAAAATCTTTTTCTAGTGTCAATGAAGAAGCAAACAGTAAGAAATAATTTTATTAATTTAATTTTAAATTTATGTTATTCCCAAAAAAAGTAAAACATCGAAAATGGCAATCCCAAAGATCTTCTCTAAAGAAGATGGCTCGTCCTGAGACAAAGGGTATTGATGTAAGTTTCGGATCTTTTGGCCTCAAAGCTCAGACTGACAAAAGGATCACAAGTAATCAAATAGAAGCCGCAAGACGCGCTATGGTGCGTAGTGGAGGGAAAACTGCGAAGTTTTGGATAAGAGTATTCCCAGATAGACCTTTTACACAGAAGGGTGCAGAAGTACCTATGGGTAAAGGAAAAGGAGACCCAAAGGGATACTGCTTTGAAGTTAGACCAGGAAGAATCCTTTTTGAAATAGATGGTGTCTCTGAGGCGGTAGCCAGAGAAGCTTTAAGAAAAGCTGGATGCAAGCTACCAATAAAGACAAAAATAGTAGCAAGAAATTAATAAAGACTTGAAAAATAAAGAGAAATAGGT
>JBDKGJ010000033.1:0-6977 GCA_039798205.1 Candidatus Parcubacteria bacterium
GTGTATACTTATATAGATATCAACTGTTCTTTGTATTGACTCTTTCGAGTATTCTTAGAGCAGATTTTTTGTTAACAAAAAAATTTTTTAAATATGAAATGGCTAATAATTATTGTCTTAGTGATCCTCATTTTGGGGAATGCCCAGGCAATGATGGGAATTTCAAATGGTGTTTCCAATCTTTTTAACGGGATTGTAAACACTCTTTTTCCTCAGGGGGGAAATAAGGGCGGGATAGGAACATTGTTCCTTCTTGCCATTCTTTATTTCATGTTAAAAAGTGGAGGAAAGAAAGAGGAAAAGAAATAACCCATCCCGGCACAGCCGTTTGATTAGTATGTATTTTTTGATTTTTTTATTGTCGTGAAAATAGTTCACTGACGATATCTTAATTGATATAATACGTGGCTATCAAACGGCTGTTTTTATTTGATATTGTGTATAAAAAATATAGGATTTTTATTTTGTGATATAATTTATACAGATTATTTAAGTCGAATAATCTTTACATTATTTAGTATAAAAAGAATTATGAAAAATTTATTTATTAGAAAATATTTAGGAGTATTATTTGCTTTTGGTATTGTTTTCTCTCTCGGTTTTGCCGCTGCTCAGATAACAGGTGGTGGAGCTCAAATCACTTGCGTCAGATACAATGCTGATGGATCTTGTGCACAGACAGCAGTCAGCGGGAATATAAGCGTAGGCGCTCCAAGGACAGGTACTGTTGGAAATACAGGAACTCCAGGGATAAATGGAAATCAGCCAGTATACACTGGCCAATCAGCTTATGTGGCTGGTCAAGCCCAGAGAGGAACCAATACAGCAGATCTTTCTTTTATAGGCAATCTTCTTAATCAAGTTGGTGGAATTATCAGACTTCTTCCTCCAATTTTTATGGGGGCAGCAGTTGTTGCGTTCTTCTGGTTTTTGATAAGATACTTTATCACTCAAGCTCCTGATGAAAAGGGTGTGGCTCTAAAGAGAATGGGATATTCTCTAGCGGCAATATTTGTAATGGTAGCACTTTGGGGTATTATTGCATTCTTTGGAGACGCAATAGGTATAAATCCAAATGTGCAAGTCAATGCTCCTCAGCTTCCTAGATAAATAATATTTTGTAAAGATTATAAGAAAATAGCCCTATTTCAAGGGCTATTTTTCTTTTAAAAAGATTCTCATGATATACTAATTGTATTAATAATATGTAAATTTATGGAGATTATAGACAATACTTTCTCAGAGCTTTTTGATCAATTAATAAATCCAGCAGTATATGCTTTTTCTGTGTTTTGTTTCGTATGGTTTTTGTTTGGAGTTGGGAAATTTATTTTAGCCAAATATAATGCCGATGAAAGTGGTATAAAAAGTGGCAAAAATCATATGCTTTGGGGTCTCGTTGGTCTTGTGATTATATTTTCAGCTGGAGCGATATACAAATTTATAACAGGATTTTTTGAATAGAAATTATGAAAAAAGAGATAAAAGAAGAAAAATTAATGCAAGAGATTATAGCTTTTTTGAAAAGTAGAGGGTTTGTATTTCCTTCAAGTGAGATTTATGGTGGATTTGGAGGCGTGTATGATTATGGACATTATGGATATCTTTTAAATCAAAATATTAAAGCAGCTTGGATGAAGAGTATGATTCAAGATAGAGATGATGTAGTTGCTTTAGATTCTGGGATTTTTATGCATCCAATGACTTGGAAGGCTTCAGGTCATGTAGATACTTTTAATGATCCGCAAATTGATTGCAAAAATTGTAAAGCAAGGTGGAGAGCGGATCTTGTGTTAGAAGAATTTGGGATAAATGCTGACAAGCAAAGTCTAGAATTTGTAAATCAAGAGCTAGACAAATTGCGACAAGAAAAAAAGCTGGTTTGTGCAAATTGTGGTAAAGCAGAGCTTACAGAGGCGAAGGTTTTTTCATTAATGGTAAAGAGTAATCTTGGTTCACCAACGGATGCTTTATCAGAGGAAAATGTAGTCTACCTCAGACCGGAGACTTGCGGAGGAATTTATCTTGAATACAAAAATACTCTAGATTCTCTTCATCCAAAGCTTCCTTTTGGCATGGCTCAAATTGGTAAGGCTTTTAGAAATGAAATCGTTACGAAACAATTTGTATTTCGTACTCGTGAATTTGAGCAGATGGAGATGCAATACTTTTTTAACCCAAAATCTCTAGAAAGCAAAGCGACAGAAGTATATTTTGATGAATGGAAAAAGTACAGGATGAATTTTTATTTAGATTACGGCATTGAAAAAGATTCTTTAAAATTTTATAAGCATGAGAAGCTTGCGCACTATGCGAGTGATGCATACGATATAGAATATAAATATAAAATGCTTGGCGAGGCCTTTAAAGAGCTCGAGGGGGTACATGCGAGAGGTGATTGGGATCTTTCTCAACATTCTAAATTTTCAGGAAAAGATCTGTCATACTTTGATGAAGTAACGCGTGAGAGATTTATTCCTCATATTGTAGAGACTTCTGTTGGTGTGGCTCGCACGATGCTCGCTTTTATTGATAATGCATATACAAAGGAAGTTGTAAAAGAAAGTGAAGAAAGAATAGTTTTAAAATTAGACAAGAGACTCTCTCCAGTGAAAGTTGCCATACTTCCACTAATGAAAAAGGAAGAGCTTAGTATTCCTGCTAAAAATATCTGGAAAGATCTATCAAAAAAGTATTTTTGTGAATTTGATATCTCAGGAAGTATTGGAAAAAGATATAGAAGACAAGATGAGATAGGTACGCCGTATTGTCTGACTTTTGATTATGATAGTCTAGAAGATCAGTCTGTGACAGTGCGGGATAGAGATACTATGGCTCAAGAAAGAGTGAAGATTGCAGAGCTTAAAAATTATATAGAAGAGAAATTAGGATTTTAATAATGAATTTGCAATTATTTCCAAAATATAGTATATTTTGTCAATCATTACATTAGCATTTAAAAGAAATTTATGTCTTTAGATAAATTAATCAAAGTTGTGAATAAGGCGACAGGTACAACTTATCACACAAGAAAAAACAAAAAGCTAGTCACAAGGAAAATCGAGCTAAAGAAGTATGACAAAAAACTTCGCAAGCACGTGACTTTTAAGGAGGCGAAAAAGTAATTTCGTTTATTAATATTTATACATATATGTTAACACTAAATTTTACACCTAGAAAAAAGGGAGAAAAGAAAGACGGAATGTTAAAGGCTGTATTTTATGGCCCAAAACAAAAAGCGGAATCTATTTTTGTAAACTATATAGATTTTCAAAAAGTTTATAGAGAGGCAGGAGAGTCAGCAGTAATCAGTCTCGAAGGAGAAGGAAAGAAATATCAATCTTTGGTTCAAGATGTGGCTTTTGATTCTGTAAAATATATTCCAATTCATGCAGATTTTTATATTGTTGAAAAAGGTGCAAAGATCGATACAGAAGTACCTCTAGAGTTTGTTGGTGAATCAGAAGGTGTAAAGACATTTGGCGGTAATCTTGTGAAGGTTCTCCACGAGATCCATATTCAAGCCGAAGCAGCGGATCTACCGCACCACATCGAAGTAGATATATCTGCTCTTACAGATCTCGATTCTGTGATCAAAGCTCGTGATCTAAAGCTTCCAGCTGGAGTGGCTCTTTATCATGTTGAAGAAGATGAGATCGTAGCTTCTATCGCTGTTGTGAAAGAAGAAGATCTCTCAGCACCTGTGGCAGCTGACATTTCAAGTATTGAAGTAGAAGAAAAAGGCAAGAAAGAAGACGGAGAAGGAGAAGTAGTAGAGGAAAAAGAATAATACTTACATAATAAAAACACCTTTGTTATAAAGGTGTTTTTATATTTTAACCTGAGTTAAGTTTTATTTTTGAGTGTTTTTTTCATGATATACTCAAATATATATGAAATCTAAAGTCTTTAGTTTTAGATATTTTTTAGTCTCTATTTTTATATTGGCTTTCTTTTTCTCTTTTTTAAAAGTAGATTTTTCTTTTGCGGAGACAAATGAAGAGACAAGAGCAAGGCTTCAAATTGAGCTAAATGAATTAGAAAAACAAATAGCCGATCAACAAAAGATCATTTCTAGTACTCAGACACAGTCTGCTTCTCTTTCTCGTGATATTTCTCTTTTGCAATCTCAAATAAACAAAAAACAATTAGAGATCAAAAAGATAGATGGTACAATCTCTTCTCTTACAAACCAAATATCTAACAAAAGTCTTGAGTTGAATGAGTTAAGTAACGATCTTGAAAAACAAAAAAAGGCTTTAGTTAGCGCACTAAAAGACGTGCATTATTTTGACGGTACAAACAATTTTGTTAATCTTATACTTGATAACAAATCTATATCTGACTTTTTTGAAGATGCAGACAAGATAGTCTCTTTGCAAGAGGCAATAAATAAAGATGTTACAGACATAAAAGATACATCTCAAAAAGTCTCAAAAGTAAGAGAGGATCTTGAAGATCATAAAGATACTCAAATAGCTCTTAAAAATGAGCAAAAAGAGCAACAGAAGCAGATCTCTGTAAGTAAAACTCAAAAAGATACTTTGTTAAAAGAAACAAAAGGTCAAGAAGCTTTATACAAAAAACAATTAGCAGAAAAACAAGCCAAAGCTGCGCAGATAAGATCAGCTTTATTTAGTTTTGCTGGAGGAAATACAGCAGCGATTCCTTTTGGTGATGCTTTAAAGTATGCTGAGGCAGCTCAAGCAAAGACGGGTGTGCCTGCTGCATTTGTTTTAGCTATTTTGACACAAGAGTCAGCACTAGGAGCTAATGTAGGCAAATGTTATCTTTCTGATACGACATCAGGAGCTGGATATAATATAAATAGTAAGACTCAATATACAAATGTTATGAAAGCATCCAGAGACGTGCCGCCATTTTTACAGATTACTTCTAGATTAGGTATGGACCCTCTAAAGACAGTCGTGTCATGTCCGATACCTTCTGCTGGTGGGTACGGTGGAGCCATGGGCCCTGCTCAATTTATAGCTTCTACCTGGCAAACAGTTGGTAGTCGTGTATCAGCTATCACAGGATCTTCAAATCCTTGGGGAGCAAGAGATTCCATCACTGCTTCTTCTATTTATTTATCAGATTTGGGAGCTAGCACATCCTACGCTTCTCAAATCAAAGCAGCTTGCAAATATTATGGTTCAGGAGGAAGTAGTTGCTCTTATGGTACTTCTGTGATGTCCAAAGTCTCTGGTATTCAGCAAAAGATAGATTATCTAAAACAATACGGTCAATAAATAAAAGGTTTATTATTTAACCTTGCTAATTTTTGAAAAATCTGATAAGATATAAGGACTTTTTAAAAATTATTATATTAATAAACAATATATGGCAGATATAGAAAATATCAAAATTGAAGATATGGCAAAGGCTGGAGTAGCTTATGGATACTACAAGACTCGTAGACATCCTTCTACAAAAGAATTCATTTATACAACTCAAAATGGGGTTGATCTAATCGATTTAAACAAGACAAAAGACCAGATAACAGAAGCTGTAGCTTTCCTCAAGTCTTTAAAAGAGCAAAATAAAAAGATACTTTTCATAGGTGAAAAGCCAGAAATTATTCAGGTTGTAAAAGAAGTTGCTCTATCTAGTGGCGAGCCATATGTTGTAAATAGATTCATAGGTGGTACAATTACAAATTTTCCTCAAATAAAAAAGAGAATAGAAAAGCTAGCGAATATGCTAGCAGATAAAGAGAAAGGCGAATGGCTAAAATTCACAAAGAAAGAGCAGCTTCTTCTTCAAAGAGAAATGGAAAAGCTGGATAAAAACTTCGGAGGTCTCTCCGGGGTTAATAATCTTCCCGGAGCTGTTGTAGTAGTAGACTCAAAACACGAAGAGATCCCAGTAAAAGAGGCTGCTATAGCTCACATACCGGTCATATCTCTATCCAATACTGACTGTGATATCTCTACTATAGAGTATCCGATTATCTGTAATGATTCTTCAAAATCATCTGTAGAAATGATTCTTAACATTATCAAAAAAAGTATAAATTAATTTTAATATAAATTATTATGAGTACAGAAATAATAAAAGATTTAAGAGAGGCGACTGGTCTCTCTTTGGGTGAGATAAAAAAAGCTTTAGATGAATCAAACGGAGACAAAGAAAAGGCTTTGGCAGTTTTAAGTGAAAAAGCAAAAGAGGTCGCTGCCAAAAAAGGCGATAGAGAGCTCAATGCTGGTATAATCGGAGTCTATACTTACGGAGGAGGCACAGCAGCTGCAATGGTTGAATTGTCTTGTGAGACAGATTTTGTAGCTAAGAATGAAGAATTCAAAGCTCTTGCAAATGACATAGCTTTTCACATTGTAGCTATGGATCCTATTTCTATCGATAATGAAGATGGGAGCGGAGAAGACACGGCTTTACTTTCACAAGCATTCATAAAGGATCCATCTCAGACTATCAAACAAAAGATAGAAGCCGCTATCCAGAAATTTGGCGAGAATACTAAAGTCAAGAGATTTGTTAGGTATTCAGCTTAGTATTTTCTAATACAGGTTTATCCTAAAATTTGTTATAATATAAATCAATTATGTCAGTCTATATTTTATTCTTACTTGCTGTAGTTTTTTTTGTGACAGCATTTTTGATTGTTGAATTTAGAATGAGGTACCTTATAAGGTACCCAAAATATTATGATAAGGATTATGATGGACACACTCTTTTTTTAGATGTTTTTTTTGCGACTATAAGATACTTTTTACGAAGAGTAAATGTATATTTGAAATTAGTTTATCAAAGCCTCCTTCATTTTTGGGTCCTTTTTATTTCTTTTATAAATAGTATTTTGGAAAAGCTGTATCAAAGAAGCAGAGATCAATTTATGAAAGAGGTAGTAAAAGACAAAAAGGCAGTACCGTACTTTTGGAATCATCTCAAAAAGTATAAGAAAGAGAAGGATGAGGAGGCTCGCATAGATGATAATTCTATAAATACTATTGTAAAAT
>JBDKGJ010000034.1:0-5676 GCA_039798205.1 Candidatus Parcubacteria bacterium
TCTTAATTCTTTCGCTCCCTCAAATCCATTCACATAGGCTTTATAATGCTTCTTCATAATATTAAAACTCTTTATCTTAGTCATTTTCTTTTCAAACTCTTTTGTATGCTCTAAAAGAATCTCTAATCTAAATAAAATATTATTTCTACCTTTTTTGGTATCAAGACTCACTTCTCTTCTCTTTAAATATTCTTTCTCATCAAAAAGCCAAGGGCTGCCAAAGACTCCCCTACCAATCATCGCTCCATCAGCCCCTGATAATTTTATTTTGTTTTCTGCATCTATTACATCTTTCACATCACCATTCAAAATAATGAATGGGATTTTTAATCTATTTTCTTTACAATATTTTTTAATAAATTTAACAATATCTTTTGACAAATCCCAATGAGCATCTACTAGACTCATTTCTTTTCTAGTACGCAAGTGAACTGTAAATATATCTGGCTCAAAATCTAGAATATTTGGAAACCAAGTCTCGTATTCTATTTTATTAAATCCAATTCTGGTTTTGATAGAAAAAGAGAAAAATCTCTTTTTGTTTAAATTATTAAGTTCTTCTTTAAGATCTTTTAAAATCTCTCTAACTAGATTTGGATTTTTTATCTTCGCTGCTCCAGCTCCTTGCTTCTCAATACTTTTGTCAGGACAGCCCATATTAATATCTACGCCATCAAATTGAAGATCATAGATAATCTTTATAGCTTTTTTGAGATTATCTATATTTGCCCCAAAAATCTGAGCTAGTATAGGCCTCTCTTTATTTTTATCAAATTTTAGATCAAGTAATAGCTTTTTTTGACCAACAGTGTGTGAGAGTCCATCCGCTGATACGAACTCTGTCCAAAAGATGTCTGGTGGAGATGCGTGAGAATATTTTGCTATCATAGACCTAAAGACCTGATCCGTGACATCTGCCATAGGTGCCAAGACGACAACAGACTTGCCTTTTTTAGCTTTCTCTTTGAGAATATAGAGGAAATCCTTTTTATTTTTCATGAAATATCTTAATTAGAAGATGTGCTAGAAGCGGTAGAAGTAGCGAGAGGAGCTTCACTCTTGATATCTTCTTGGCTAGCAATATCCACACTACCATCTCTAAATTTATAAAAAACCTTATTTCCAAAACGAATATCTATGTATTCTAAATTTTCCAAATCCTTTTCTATTTTTGCTTTAAAATTTTCTTGTGCGATAGCAGAAGCAAAAGTTATCCATAAGGATTCTCCATCATCTTTTTTATTTAAATATATATAGCCTGAATCATTTTTTGTATTTTTGAGAAATATTTTAAGGTCTCCATTCTCCGTCTCTTGGCTAGAAGAGGCAAATTCTAGATTTTGGCTTGGTAGTCTGAGTATAAAGATGTCTAAGACACTCTCTTTTACTAAAATAGGAGACGTCTTTACTTTTTCTTCTTTTTGAAAAATATTTTCTAATAATAAATTTTTCAAATTATAAAAGCCATTACTTTTTCTTAAAGAGAAGAATAAAATAGATGATAATAAAATAAGAATAATAAAAAAGAAAAATATCAAAAAGCTTTTTTTAAATCGTCTTTTCTTTTTTACTTTATATCTAGAATCTGACATTTTATTGATATTAGAAGACAGGTTTACCGAGTATCTTCTTTCCTCCCATAAAAGGTACTAGTGCGGTTGGGACCGTCACTGTACCATCAGCATTTTGATAGTTCTCTATAATCATAAGAAGTAATCTTGGTGTTGCTATAGCAGTATTATTGAGCGAGTGAACAAATTTTAATTTACCATCGTCATCACGATATCTAATATTAAGTCTTCTAGTCTGGAAGTCGTGGAAATAAGAAGAAGATCCTGTCTCGCCATATTTTTCTTTATTTGGCATCCAGGCTTCTAGATCATATTTTTTAACTTGTCCGAGCCCAAGATCTCCTCCACAGTTAATCACTCTATGATAAGGAACTCCTAGTTCTTCCAAGACTTCTTCTGCGAGCTCGGTGAGCTTCTCGTGATGCTTCACAGATTCTTCGTGATTGGCTTCACATAAGACTACTTGCTCTAGCTTCATAAATTCATGAACCCGATAAAGACCTTTCACGTCTTTGCCGTGTGCTCCGGCTTCTTTTCTAAAGCAAGGAGAAAAAGAAATAAACTTTTTTGGTAAATCTTTTTTCTCTATAATCTCATCTGCATGATAATACATTGTAGCTACTTCAGCAGTACCAGCAAAATAATCTCCATCAATATCATTATAAAGATCATCTTGACCTTGTGGAAGATATCCGGATCCAAGAAGAGTCTCTTTTTTCACAAGAGACGGTACGAGCATCGGCTCAAATCCTTCTACAGCCCACTTCTGCATACCGTATTGCCATAAAGCAAAATCAAGTAGTACCGCATCACCTTTTAAAAAGTATCCTCTGAAGCCTGATGTTTTTATTCCTCTTTCAAAATCTACCCAGTCTTGAGCTTGCATTATCTCTATATGATCTTTTGGTTTGAATCCGAATTCATTTTCAGTTTTTGGATTGCCCCATTTTTTTACTTCTAGATTTTCTTCATCAGTATTTCCATCTGGTACTGAAATATCAGGAACATTCGGTACGCGGAGCATGAGAGTCCTCCATTCACTTGCGACCATTTCCATTTCTTCTTCTAGCTTTTTGAGCTCACCTTTTACTAGAGACATTTCTTCTATCTTTTTTACTTTGTCATCACCAGAAAGATTTGGTACTTCTAAAGAGACAGCATTCTGCTTTGCTCTCAAATCTTCTATTTTTTGCAATAATTCAAGTCTCTTTTTGTCTAACTCTACAAGTTCTTCTACATTGAATTTGATCTTTTTCTTTTCCGCAGCCATTTTTATGAGCTCTGTATTCTCTCTAATGAATTTAATATCTAGCATAAGTCTTATTTTTGATTAAAATTTATAAATATATCTTAAATAATATCATAAAATCAGTGTAAAATATAGATTTTTAATACTTGACAAGCTGTTTTAAAAATGCTAGTTTATATTCAGTTTAAAACAATTTTCACAAACTTTTAAAAACAAATGAAAATGTTAACGGAACAAGATATTAAAAAATACAAAACTAAAGACTTGTTAAAAATGTTTTTTGAAAAAGCACAACGATCGTTTTTTCCAAAATCAAAAGTAGAATTTAAGACAGAAATTGAGAAAAGACATGATCTGAGTCTTTCAGAAGAAGAAGAAACAGAAATGTATTTAATGTACGCCGAATTAAATAAGCGTGCAGGTAAATATGATCGAACATTTCTTTAGTGGCTTACTTGCTGTAAGCACCATGAAGGCCGGCGTACCATATGTCGGCTTTTTTTATTTATAAAATACACCTTCTTCTGTCTTGACAAAACGAGTCTATAGTGATAAGATAATTCCGGTAACCATATTCATAAACATTAATTTTTATTAAAGATGAAACGAGAATTAAAAATAAACAGAGTATGTTTTTGGGTTTCTCTGTTAATTGCTATAGGAAGTCTCATATTGGCGTCAAAAATTGAACATGATTTAAGAATCCTATTCGCTGTCATATTTTTCTTTTTTGGAATCGCAGCTGATAGGATTAATGAAAAAATATCAGACTTAAAAACAGACATCAAAAATAGGTCCGTTTTTAAAACTAACTAATTAGATTAACTCAAAAAGCTTTCTGTAAATTCTTTTTCTGCTTCCTTTTCGGAAGCACCATGAAGGCCGGCGTACCATATGTCGGCTTTTTTTATTTTTGAAATTGAGAGAGCGTGAGAGACTCGTACATCATGACTATTAATATCAAGATTTGGAATAGCATCTATCTCCCCTGTCTCAGTCTTTCCATTAATATCTTCATCAACAACAAAGATAAATTTAATCTTTTCTTCACCGACAATACCTTTAATATTTTCTGGAACTACAATATTTGAGCGAGAAATAATTTTCCCTTCTACTTCAGCGACACCACGTAAATTAATTATAGATTTAGTATGTGATGCATTATGATTCACAATACAAGAGATGTCACAAAGACTTTTGTTAGCCTTGTATCTACCAATAAATTCTACGCTAGATCCTTCGATATTTAAATTAATTACAGTGTGAGAAATGAAGTCATTCTCAAGATGTTCTTCTCTAAATTTATATTCTTTGGCTTCATCACAATTAATAACCTTCGTAGCTTTCCTGATCTCTTCCTCGGTAAATTTAGTATTTATTTTTAATGCGTAGTTTGTCATATTTTTACATTCCTTCTATTTCTAAATCTATCAATTTATTTAACTCCACCGCGTACTCGAGGGGGAGTTTTTTTATTATTTCACTTGCAAATCCACCAATGATAAGTCTCTGTGCCCCGTATTCATCAAAGGCGTGTAGATTGGCATAAAATATTTCTTTGTCAGATAGCTGACCAACTTTTGCTTCATGAGAAATCTCTACATCTTTATTTGAGACTTTGTTGACTGGAATAGCAAAGGCTTTTGACTTGTCATCCATAAGTAAAGTATCGCAGGCTACTACCACTTTAGAATTCTTCGCATTCTTTCCAATCTCCACAAATCCTCGATAAGTTGAGATGCCTCCGTTTTTAGCGATAGATTTTGATTTGATGACAGATGAAGTATTTGCTGCGAGATGCACCGATTTACTTCCTACATCTTGATTTTGTCCATTCCCAGCCAAAGCAATGCCGAGACTTTCACTTTTCGCATATTCACCGAGTAGTATTGATGATGGATAAAGCATGGTAGTATGTCCACCTGTATTACCATTGAGCCACTCTATTTCTCCCCTTTCATATACGAGAGCTTTTTTAGTATTTAAATTAAAAACATTTTTACTCCAATTTTCTATACTGCTGTATTTTATTTTCGCATCTTTCAAGACAAATAATTCTACTCCTCCTGCATGAAGTGAAGAATAAGAATATTTTGGTGCAGAGCATCCCTCTATATACTCTACACTACTTCCTTCATCAGCTATGATGATAGTATGCTCAAATTGTCCTCCTTTCTCTTTATTCATTCTAAAATATGATTGGAGTGGCATACGAACTTTTACACCTTTCGGTACATAAATAAATGTTCCTCCACTCCAGCAAGCTGCGTGTAGTGATGCGAATTTATGCTCATTTATCTTTATACAATCATTCATGAAATACTTTTTGACGAGATCTGGGTATAGCTTTACTGCTGTATCCATATTTTCAAAAACTACACCCTGCTTTTTGAGAGAGTCTTTGATTGAGTGATAGACTACGCCAGAGTCATATTGAGCTCCTACACCACCAAGATATTCACGCTCCGCTTTCGGTATTCCTAATTTTTCAAAAGTTTTAGCAATTTCTTCTGGTACTTCAGTCCAGCTATTTTGCTCTTTAAGATCAGATGGGATGTAATAGATGATCTCATTTAGATTTAATTTGGATAAACTTGGCCCCCAATTTGGCATTGGAGTCATTTTGTAGGCTCTGTAGGCCTCTAGACGCTTGTCTAGCATCCACTCTGGCTCATCTTTGTCAGTAGATATACTTCTCACTAATTCTTCTGTTAAACCAAAAGAAAAATCAAAAGAATTGTCGAGTTCTTTTTCTTGATTTTTATTATTAAATTTTACTAGAAATTTTTTTAACATTCTTAATATAATAATACATTTTCGGCTTTTTAGAAAGACTTGACAAAGTATGTATCATAG
>JBDKGJ010000035.1:0-15153 GCA_039798205.1 Candidatus Parcubacteria bacterium
GCGTCAGATGTTGTAAAGGTAGGAGAATTTGAAGACTGACCTATCGAGACGATCGGATTATTCTTATAATTTTCTTGTATACCCCCTTTCTCTCTTGCCTCTTTTAATACTTTTTCTTGATAGGTCTCTTCTTGATTTCTCTTATATTCTTTTATAGCTTCTTTATTATACTTTTGCTGTAGTCTCTCTTTAAGGCTCCCTTGTGCTAATATATTTTTTTTATCTGCTTCTGGGCGACCTCTTTCTTCTCTCGTTTTTTCTTCTTTCTTTTTCACTTCTCTCAACACATTTTCCTGATACTGATCCTCTCTTTGAGACTTTTGATCACGTATTCTATTATCTAATAGTTGCTTGTCATATTCTTTCACTATCTTTCCATTCTCCATTCTTTCACTAGTACCATATTTTTCTCTTAATCTTTCTTTAAGTCTTTGTTGAGCTACTATATCACTTACAGATGGAGCCTGGCCACGGCTTACCCTGGAGGAAGTGTTACTTGTAGTATTAGATGGAGATGCGGGTGGAGTGGAAGTAGCAGATGTTGGAGCGGGAGCCGATGTGGGAGAAGTAGGTGTAGTAGGAGTAGGAGTGGAAGGCTGAGTAGGTCCTGATGTATTAGAAGATGATGATTTTGAGAATTTATCATTTATAAATGTCTGCAACTTTTCTGTTCTCTTAGCCTCGTCTTTTTCTTCTCGCATTATTTTTACATATTCTTTTTTAAGATTTGCATTTTCTGGTTTGTTGATAGTTTCTGAAAAATGTTTATCACCTCTTCCTTCTTCTTTAAAGTGCTCATCCATCACTTTACTCATCTCTTGCTCTCTTAGTCCTTCGTCTTTTTCTTTATTTGCAGTATTAAATTTATTATTAAATTCTGCATCATTTTCCATTTTTTCTTTTAGACTCGATGTATATCTGTCGCCATTTTTGCCTTCCAATTTATCTGCTATGCTATGGTTATAGCTTCCAGGAATAGAGTTTCTCAAGCTGTTTATATATCTTTTCTTTCCATCATTTCCGAGAGAATTATAATATCTGCTGGCATCATACATTTGCTTATCGAGTCGAGACTTTGCACTAGAGCGAGAAGCTGTACCTAGATCGTTAAGACCAATATTTTTCCCAAGGCTTGTGCCAGCTGCTGACTTGAAGGCTTTTGTGCCTCTCACATCATAGGTGTTTTTACCAAGACTACCATATAGCTTAGTCATTAATCTATGTCTTCCGGTCCCTTCTTTTCCCTTCATCCATCCTTTCGCTTGTGCCTTTACCGCGAATCTCCCGAGCGTATTTCTAAGTGCAGAGCCTGTACCACCGAGAGCAAGATTACCAGTAAATGCAGAGACTTTTTGAGCTAGCAAGACCCCGAGCTCTCCACTGAGATTCTTGGCAACTGTTATAGCCAGCTGAAGTACTATTATAACTAGTATAGATGTTATCGCAGCAGCTAAAACTCCAGATCCAGCTCCGGTTGCAGAATTCAGAGTTTCTATATTATTTGTACCTACTATATTACCAGCAACAGCTCCTACTTGCACTCCTAATAAAAGTAAAAACATAAATATCGGCCCCATGAGGACTCCATTTGAGAAATATTTTATGACCATGTCTCTGTATTTATCTATAAAGCTATGAATGCCGACAGGCAGTAGCATAAGTGGAGAAAATATCATTGCAAGAAGGAGGGTAACTGTCCTAGCAAATATAAGTGTGGCTCCCTGGAATATCACCATCAGAGAGACAGAAGATATTATCACTTGTAATAAATAAAGTGGTGTAGAAGACCAGTCTCCCATACTTAGATTGTCCAAGGCAGCTTTGGTTGGAGACAATACTCTATCAAGAATATCTGAAATTGCTTGAGTACCACCACCGGTCATACTTCTATATGTATATATAGTTAAAATATTTGATTGATCTATTATCCAGCCCACTATTGAAAATGAGAAATAAACAAAAAGAGCAGTAAAAAGTATTTTCGGCAGGATCTTTTCTATATTAGAAGTATCATTGTCTATTAGCATTCTAATGATTAAATAAAAAACCAAAGGCAAGAGTAGTGATGTTACAAGTGCCAAGATTATTGTCCTCCAAATGTCATAAGCTCCAGAGTTGGTCACCCAATCACTAAATCCATATACTCCTATCTCCATTATCCAATCAAAAAATGCTCCAGCCCAAGAGACAAAGATAACTAACATCTTATTGATTCCTGTTAAAAGTAGGTTTATTAAATATCCTACGACACTGCAAGCCGGATGGCTAACAATACTGTCTCTTGTAGGGTTGAAGCTCATAAAAGGCGCTCCTTTTGGGCATCCTGACTCTGGAGGTTCATAAGTAGTGTTATAAACAACGGCATTAGAAACTACAGTTGTAGCAGTAGAATTTAACTTTGCCCTGAGAGATCTTATTTTTTCGTTAGAATCCTCATAGGCCTTTTTTATTACAGGATCATTTGTTGTATTTATGTCTATCGCTTTCCATCCGTCTTCCAATTTTTCCACCATATCGGAAAAGAGACTGAATTTTTTATTAGTGTCTCCAAAGGTGTACTCTTTTATGTATTCGTTACTATTTAGAGTATCCATAGTTGCAGACAGAACACCTAGCAATGATTTTATAATTGTGTCATCTTCTTTTCCTGTAGATTTTAAGACGTTAGATATTTCTCCTATAGTTTCAGCTATTATCTTTGGGCTGTCGAAAAAGGAATTCATTTCTTTTTTTGCGTCTTCTACAGCCGTAGCCATTTCATCAATAATATTACTTATTTTATTCCACTCCGTTTTAGAGACGTTAGGCATTGTTTTAAATCCATCATCAACTTTTACTCGAATTTCTTTGTCTAGTCTTTCAACGGTCGCCTGTATACTACTAAAAAGTATCTTAGCTACTTTATTAGGCCCGTCAGGATAGCTAGAATACTGCCGTTCATAAAAACTAGTTGTAGTTGCATACTGTTCTAGGATTATTGTCGGTATTGTTTTTATACTCTCTAACAGTTTTCTCTCATTTGTTCCTTCAACATATTGGGTTGTTTGTATTCCGTCTGAGATATTTCTTATTTTCTCGATCTCTTGATTAAACCAGGAAGTTGTAAGACTAGTATTTTGGGCTTTCGCAGAATTAAATCCGACAGACATTATAATAAGGAATACTAGTAAAATCTTAAATGTCTTATTCCAAAAAGAATTAAAAGTCTTTTTCATCCTCTTATTTTATCACAAAAACCCAGCGATTGCTGCTGGGTTTGGATTTTAAAAAGCTAAAAATTTATTAATTTGTACAGATATTGTTAGCTATTTTATTACAAAACTTTATTTCCGAATAATCTCTCACATCATCTACATCCACAGAATATGAATAATTTATAGGTAGATTCGGAGTATAGTTTTCTAGTGTAGAGACATTTTTTCTTGTTGCTAGCTTGTATGCAGAAATTCTTATAGATAATAAATTGTTTTTGGTTGAAAAATTTGTGATTTGGTCTGTAGACAAGAGTAGCCCAAGAGAGTCAGTACTCTCCTCTTGATATTCTGGTATATATTCCCAGTAATACTTTGCATTTTCTACATCTTTTTCTGTTATTGATACTCCTAGGATTGATTCTATCTCTCCTATTAGCGAGGTAGTATCAGTTGCAGTTTGTATTTTAATTTTCACCCCTTCTAGTTGCTGTCCTCTGTAGTTGTCTAACGCTATTTGCTTTATTAGTTTCCTTATATCTTCTTTTAGTGTTCCCGCCAGAGTTCTCAGTTGAGATATAGATTTGTATTCATTCTCAAGATTTGAAATGATATCTCTTTGGTTTTGAGAAGTAAGATCTATAAAGAGCGGGCCTGTCTGAGTAACTGTTTGCAATGCTAAAAGACTAGATCGTATCTGATTGTACAGATCATCATTTCCAGCTATTCCACCTTTTTGCATTAATATATATGTGTATACCTCACTATTTAATCTTTCTATATTTATCTCCCTCACCTCTTCATATCTATAAAGAGCATTATCTATATTAGAAATATATTCTGACATACTACTTTCGTAAGTATCTTCTTCTGCTTCTGAAGCCACACCTTGTATTTTTATATCAGCATCCAATATTTCATCTAGAGATGAGGCTAGTTGGGCATACTCATTTTCTTTTCCTGAAGAAAGTAGATCTTTTATACTGGTACCACCTACGGACAGTATACTATTTAGTATATTTGTGTATTTACCGACGCTACAAGCCGCAGAATTTACTTTTTTACTAGTGTTATTTATTGTGGTTTCTGTTTTTCCACCAATGATTCCACCTACGCCCTTTGCTATTCCGGTAGCTTTTCCCACAGTACTACTATCTCCACATCCTTCAGTAGTATTTTCTGCTTGAGCCACTATATTTAGATATGGCGCTTGCCTGGCTGCTTCCAGATCAGCCTTTATCTTTGCTGCACTTTCTGAGACAGTAGAAGCTAAATTATTACAGAATGATTTCTTTGGATCAGTGGGGTCAAATTTCTTTGGTTGACCTTTTTCATCGAGACATACGAGATTACCGACTACACCACCATTATTTTGAAATATATTCGTTGCATAATCTTTTGCTTCGGTAGTCTTTTCTTGAATCTTTTCATAGATAGATGATTGTACTCCGCTCGGAGTATTTTCTGGATCAGCAAGAGCTATTCTAGTCTCTTGCCCAGCATATCTTGCTTTCGCAAGGCCGATAAAAGAAGCTTGTGCCCTAAGTGATTCCGTATCGCTTTTAGACATGTTTATATTACACAATTTATCTATGTCTACATTTTCTACTTTCGGCTTGGCCTTTATATATGTCTCTGGCTCTCCTTTTTTTATAACATCTTTTAATTTCTCACTATTGCATATTTCTTGTTGAGCAACTCTTGGTAATCGCAAAACTACAATGTCAGTAGAGCTTCTGATATCCTCTACTATAGTCTTGAGTGCATTTTGTGTATAGACATTGCTAGACTGTGATTGATCATAAATAACATTACGTATAGCATTGGTTGAATTTTTATTTAAAAAGTCCTTTAAGTTGGTCACTATTTGAGCCCCATTAGTAAATACGTTATTTAAGTCGTCTTGTACTAGGCCTAAGCTCTTTGTGATGACATCAGATATTTTCGATATAGCTTCTCCAGAAGCTTGTGAAGCAGCCTGAGTGAGATCAAAATTTTTCAGGTCTTGATCCGTATTTGTTTTAATACTTTTTGTTTCCTTTAGAGAATTCGCAAGTTTTTTGTCTATGTTTCCACCTTTTGCTAAAGAGGATTTGACCCTACTTAGAGTGCTCTCAGAAGCTATCCCTGTCGCCGTACAGGCGCCTGCTCCTACTGTTGTACAATTTACTATACCAGCTAATGCATTAGATATACTATATACTATAGTTAATGTAGCGATTATGCCGATTATTTTTACTGTTTTTATTTTTTTCATATTGTTAATCATATTATTTTAATAGATATTAAGGCTGGCAAAATACTTATCCAAGTCGTCCAGTATATTATTTATTTCAGCTGTATAGTTATTAGTGTATTCTGCCCCTCCCAAAGCTAGATATTTTATAGGATCAGTTTCGAGCTCATCGGTAGATTTTATAAAAATATTTTGTTTAGCAAATATGTTTATTAATTTTATTTGATGTTCACTACCTACTTTTGTAGCAGGTATGTCTAAAAGTGTTTTTATTATTTCTTCGTTAAGAGCTATGATACTATCTTTGTCCCCTTCTTTAATATTGTCGAGTTTATTCGTATAATCTGCGAGAGATAGAACTATCTGATTATAATATTCTTTCAAATTTAGCTCGCTCTCAACATCTAAAAACTTTATATCTTTGTCTGTATAAATATCAGCGGTGAGATCTCTTTTGTAGTTAGTTATAATATCAGCTAAGATTTTTCCTCTTGCAGAAGTGTCTGTGATCCCGTTTTGTTGTAAGAAAAGATTTGTCATGACGAGATCTTGAGAAAGATCAAATGTAAGGTTTGCATCAGCGTCATTCGCATAATCTACACTTTGAGTAGAATTTTCATTATTTATATCCAACCCATAATCTCTCGCTACATTTTCTATATCGAGGGTAAATTTACCATCTTTAGTCAAATGCCCATATTTGCTTTCTCCTTTGACATTTATTATGATAGCGAAGAGTACCCCTAGTACGAGGATCGCATAAATATATGTTTTTATATTTACATGAGATAGTACCTCTCGAAGATCTTCCCAGATACTACTTTTAGTTTTGTAATTCATATTCTTTTTTATTAATAAAACACTTCTGCTAATAGATATATTTTATCATGAAGAAGAATATATTTATATAAAATTAGCAATTTTAAGAAAGTCTTCCTTTGTTAAGTCTTCGGCTCTCGCCTTTTTATTTATCCCAGTGTTTTCTAGTATCACTTCAAAGTTTGCTTCTTTCCATTCTTCTCTTAGATTGCTTAGCATGATCTTTCTTTTGTGAGAAAAGGCTCTTTTGATGAGTCTTAGATATTTTTCCTCGAGTTCTTTATCTATACTTTCTTTAGATAAATTAATTTGGAGTATTGCACTATCTACTTTTGGCTTTGGAAAAAAGCTTCCAGCGGAGACTCTATATATTAATTTAGGCTCGCCATACAGCTTTACTGCGAGTGAGAGTATCGACTCTTTTTTGTCTTTAGCCACTATTCTTTCTGCTACTTCTTTTTGTACTAAAAGCACCATTTTTTCTGGTTTTTTTGCCTCAGACAAAAACTTTTCTATGATAGCTCCTGTTATATAGTAAGGAATATTAGCTATTAGCTTGTATTTTATAATTCTCTCTTTTTTAAGAAAATCTGCTAGATCTATATTCAAAATGTCTTCCTCTTTAAGTATTAATTTTTTCTCTTTAATTTCTTTTTCGAATTTCTTTTTCAAAAATGGGATTAGCTCACTATCTTTCTCTATAGCTATTACCTTTCCATCCTTTTCCAAAAGCTTTTCTGTCAAAGCACCCTTTCCCGGTCCTATCTCTAAAATAAAGTCGTCTTTCTGTATATCACCTGCCTCTACTATTTCAAAGATAGCCTTGCCACTAGTCAAAAAGTTTTGCCCTAAAGTCTTTTTTGGTCTCATTTTATTTATGATAACACACGATTAAAATTCTAGAAAATCCTCCTCGTACTCATCATCTTTGAATTCCCATTCTTTTTTTCTCTTTTTTATTGTAAAGTCTTCGGTTAGATCATCTTTATAATATATGTCGTGATATATTATCTGGCTTTCTTCTAATTCATTTAAATCTTCTAGAAATTCACTCGGTACACTGATCCTCCTCTCTCCATATATTGTCCGCATTTCGGCAAAAGATAAAAATAACTTTTTCTTCGCCCTTGTCACAGCTACATAAAAAAGCCTTCTCTCTTCCTCTTCTTCTTCAAGACTTTTCTTTTTGTTGCCTATGTCAATATGAGGAAATAGATCTTGCTCTAGACCGACCAAGAATACATATTCAAACTCTAAACCCTTAGCGGCGTGTACTGTCATGAGGCGTACCCCGTTTTTGTTTTCCTCATCATCATCTTGATCACTCTTTAGAGATGATTCTTCCAAAAATATTTCTAACGCGTCACTCGCGCAGAGCTCATCAAATTTTTTGGTTATTGTAACTAGTTCGCGCATATTTTCAAGACGCTCTTTATCTTCACTAGACCCATTTAGCATTTCTTTTTCTATACCAGACTCTTTTATAATTTTCTCTATTATTTGAGAGAGTTTTTTTGTATTTTGGTTTATCTCCTTTTTTATTTCATCTAGAAATTCATATATCTCATCTACTTTTTGCTGAAGCAAAAATGAGAGAGAAGATACTTCGCCAGCAAAAATCTTTAACATGCTTATCTTCCCTATTCCTCTTTTAGGATTTTCTAGGACCCTTTTCAGATCTGCTAGATTGTCTCTATTTTGGCTTGCTCTCAAGTAGCTCATTATATCTTTTACCTCTTTACGCTCAAAAAATTTTGTACCGAGGAGATTGTAGGGTATGCCGTGTTTTAGCATATATTCTTCGAATATTCTTGATTGAAAATTGGTACGGAATAGTATCGCCACCTCTTTAAGTGTAAAAGTCTTTTCTCTTGCGAGTTCTTTTATTTTCTTAGCTACAAATTCTGC
Organism: Candidatus Parcubacteria bacterium; assembly: GCA_039798205.1. GTDB lineage: Bacteria > Patescibacteriota > Minisyncoccia > Phycocordibacterales > UBA5272 > UBA5272. The sequence goes on from JBDKGJ010000035.1 coordinate 8,155, forward strand.
CTCTGCCTTTTCATCAAAAGATGGACAGACTTCTATCTCTTCACCTTTGTGTTTGTTTGTGAATAAATTTTTAGGGAATCTAGCCTTATTCTTTTTGATAGAAGCATTGGCTAGCGCTAAAATATTCTTAGTGGACCTATAATTTTCTTCTAGTAAGACGACTTTTCCACTTGGATAATCTCTTTCAAAGCCTAGTATATTTTTTAAGTTTGCTCCACGCCAAGAATATATATTCTGATCTATATCGCCTACTACACAGATATTATTTTTTTCTTTATCTGTCAGGATTTTTATCATCTCATATTGTGAGTTGTTCGTATCTTGATATTCGTCTATATGTATATATTTAAATTTATCTTGATAATACATCTTTATATCTTCTTTAGCTTCTAGGAGCTTAATAGTCTTTATTATAAGATCATCAAAGTCGAGAGCGCTTCTTTTTGTGAGTTCTTCTTCATATATTCTCCAGACTTTCTCTATTATCTCCATATTCGCACTAGCGACTTTTTTAGCATAGTCTTCTACTCCCTGCCAATTAGATTTTTCTTTACTTATTGCGTTTTTTATTTTCGAAGCATCGTGTAGCTTTGGATCTAGTCCAAGCCTATTTAAAATTTCTTTTATGAGACTATTCGTATCACTTGTATCGAGTACGGCGGAATTTTTATTTATTCCTAGAGATTTACCATGCTCTTTTAATATAGATAACCCTAAGGAGTGAAAAGTCTTTATGGTTGGAAGATTACTATTTTTCCATATAGAAAAGTTTTCATCACTGGTGAGTCCTTCTTCCTTCATCCTTGTAAGAATCCTTTCTAACATCTCCTTTGCAGCCTTATTAGTGAATGTCACACATAAAATATTTTTTGGCTCTACACCACTCTTTATTATCTCTATCACTCTCTCTGTTATAGTCTTTGTCTTTCCAGCGCCTGCTCCAGCCAAAATTAAAAGCGGTCCGTGGATATGGGTAGCCGCTTCCAATTGTTTTTCGTTTAGGTTTATCTTACTAATTATCATTAGCACATTTTAGCATACTCTTTTGCGTAGGCTCTCTTTAAAAAGCTTTCTATACTTTCTCCTTCTTTAGGATCTATATCTTGATTTTCCATGAGATCTATCAGGATATTTTCTATTTTTTCCTTATCGTTCTCCTCTATATCGTCAAAGCCTTCTTTGAAATTTAAAAATTCTTCTGCTTCTAGACTTTTGAGTTTTGAGATAAAGGTATTTTTCTTAAACAAAACGCCGTCTTTTTCGAAAAGATTAGAGAGGCTTTTCATTTTTTTATTTATAAATAGTAGCTGTTCTTCTTTATTTAGATTTGGATTTTTTTCTTCTTCTTTTTCTTCTTCTACCTCCTCTACTATTATCTCCTCCACAGATTCTACCTCAGAAGCCGTAGTTTTTCTATTTAGATTTTGGAATTCATTAATCTCTAATTCTTTTATCTTTCTTTCTAGATCGTCTAGCTTTTTTACTAGTATCTCTATCTTCTTGTCTATGTCTCGTCCCAGAGACTCTCTTATAGATGAGACGTTCTCACTGTGATTAGACATCTCTTGGTAGAAAGCTTTTTCTACATTGCCTACTCTATTACTCACTTCTAGTATTAGAGAGCTGTTTTCATTATTATTTAGCTTTTGGTCTATTCTTTTTTCTAGATTTTCAAATTCCTTAGATATTTCTCTGCTAGCCACTTCCGCGAATTTTCTTATTTCCTCCCCTACTATCTTTTTACTTATATTGAGTACTTTTTGCCTCAAAAGGCCATCACTAGTATTCCACTTTTCGTCATCAGTTTTGAAAGACAAGAAATTATCCCCTACTTTCTCGGAGTCTATCATGGCAATCTTTTTTCTCATCTCATCTATACTATTTGATGAGCTTTTTATGTATGGGCTATGTATATCAAAAGATTCTTCTTTCATATTGTAAAAATATAAACACCATTTCTTAATTTAAATTATATCATATTTTTATTTATATCAATATATAGCTCTATATAATTAACAGAATTTCCTCTTTTACTTTGCCGTCTTAGCATGGTATAATGCCCCATATATAAAATAACCCTTTGAGGAAATCCAGCACTGAATTTTCTGGCTTTTACAACCTCCTCCTCTTTGATAAAATTTATGAAATTTAAAATAAATAGAATAAAAGTCTCCCTACTTCTTTTCTTTCTCCCTTTTCTTACTATTGGTAGTGTTTTGTTTGCGCGTGCTTCTATAATAGATAGCATTAGAAATCTTTTCTCGGCTTCCGACACAGCATCTAATACAGAAAAGACGAATCTCTCCAGTAGTGATCTTTTAAAGCCAACACTCGCATCAATAATAGTAAGTGAGTCTCAGGCCACAAATAAAAAAAACAAAGAAACTGTGAGTGAAGACTCTTCAGAAATAGAAATAAGAGAAGATGGTATACTAGTAGTACAGTCTGGTCCTATGAGGCTCTCTACTGAGAAAGAAAAGCCTATCAACGATACGATAAGTCTCTATGAAGTAAAAGAGGGTGACTCTCTTGTCAGTGTGGCGCAACTTTTTGGAGTAAGCAAAAATACAATAGTCTGGGCCAATAATCTCAAATCAAACAAGATAGTGAAAGGCGATGTACTTCTCATATTTCCTATGTCTGGTATACAATATACTTTAAAATCTTCTGGTACCATACGTGATGTCGCTAAAAAATACAATACAGACGCAAGTGAAGTAGCTGAATACAATGGTATAGGTGCAGATACAAAACTCACTAAAGGTCAGATAATCTTTATCCCAGACGCAGAAGGAGAGATAGAAGCCGAACTATCAAAAGCTGAAGCAAAAGCAAAAACCACAGTAAAAGTAAAAGTAGTGGCTCCAAAATATAAAAATAATGCTATAGCTGGATACTTTATGAGGCCAGTCTCTGGGTGTGTGAGAACCCAAGGACTCCATGGACCATATGGTACAGCTATAGACTTTGGCTGCCCTATCGGAACATCTATAGCAGCTTCTGCTGGAGGAACAGTCATTAGATCAGATGAATCTGGGTATAATGGTGGATATGGAGAAGTGATTATTATCTCTCATCCAAACGGTACACAGACCATATATTCTCACCTATCTAGGATAGACGTAGCAGCAGGACAAAAAGTTTCTCAAGGACAAATTATTGGTGCGACTGGAAATACAGGAAGAAGTACAGGTCCACATCTTCACTTTGAGACAAGAGGAACAAGTAATCCATTTTAAAAAATATGTTATATTTTTATAAATTACTAAATTATTTAAAATAAAAAATATGGCAAAAAGATCAACCAGTGTAGGAAACAATAAAAAATCTCATTCACATAAAACAGCAAAAAGACTTGCAATAAAAAAGCAAGCACTTGCAGTGTTATCAGATAAAAGAAGAAGATAAAAAGAAATCAGTAGAAATTAGAAGAGTATCTTTTCTGACTAGCTATTCACTTTTGGGCGATATTGTAGAGCTTCTAAGATGTGTGGCAATTCTACATTTTCTTTTTCTTCTATATCTGCGATAGTTCGAGCTACTCTCAAAACTCTATGATAAGCTCTTGGAGACAGGTGTAGTTTTCCTGCGTATAGATCGAGCTCTCTTTTTGTTTCTGGCTCAAGATTTATAATCTCACTGATATTTTTAGAAGACATATCTCTATTCATTTCCAGTCCCTCACCTTTTCCAATGAATCTTTTTTTCATTTTTTCTCTTGCTTTTAATATTTTTTCTTTAAATACTTTACTACTCTCACCAGACTTTTCTTTTTTACCGAGCTCTTCGTATGAGATATTTGATACTCCTACCCACATATCAATACGATCCATGATAGGGCCAGAAAGCTTTCTTTCATATCTAGCGATATCATTTGGAGTACAGATACATTTTTTATCTTTATTTCCTCTATTACCACATGGACATGGATTCATGGCAGCTATCAAAATAAATCTCGCTGGGAATCTCTCTGTACCTTTTGCGCGCGATATAGATACATATCCTTCTTCAAGCGGCTCTCTTAATGCTTCAATACTTTTAGTCTCAAATTCTGGAAATTCATCTAAAAATAATACACCACCATGAGCAAGAGTCACTTCACCAGGCTTGGGGAATGATCCACCACCAACAAGTGAGACATAGCTAGCAGTGTGATGTGGAGATCTGAACGGAGGCTTTAGAATTAGGCTACTTTTTGCTATTTCACTTGATCCTGCAATGGAGTGAATCTTTGTAACTTCTAAAATGTTTTTATAGTTGAGATCAGGAAGTAGTGATCTAGTAGCTCTTGCTAGCATAGTCTTTCCTGTACCAGGTGGTCCGTAGAGAGCTATATTGTGTCCACCTGCCGCAGCAATGAGGAGTGCTCTCTTCGCAGAGGCTTGGCCTTTTATGTCTTCCATATCTGATCCTTCTTTTTCTGATTGAGACAAAAATACAGATGGATCAGTCTCTTTTATTTTTTGTATTTTATTTTTTCCTGAGAGATGATCTATCACCTCAGAGAGATTATTTACAGGAAAGATATTGAGGCCCTTTACTAGTCCAGCCTCTTCACTATTTTCTTTGGGAAGGAAAATATTTTTTATATTATTGTTCATAGCTAACTCAGATATAGCGAGAGCTCCTTTTAGCTTACTAAGAGTCCCTTTAAGAGAAAGCTCTCCTATGAAAAGAGAGTCTTCTATTTCTTTTTCATTAAAAGTTATTTCTTTCGTAGCCGCAAGATAAGCAATAGCTATAGGCAGATCAAAGTTGGTCCCTTCTTTACGCAAGTCTCCAGGTGCGAGAGAGATAGTCGTCCTATGTGTACTTTGCTGAGGATTTGGATATCCGGCATTACGAAGAGCAGAGCAGACCCTATCCTTACTTTCCTCTATTGCTTTATCTCCTAGTCCTATTAAAGAAAAAGCACTTATCCCTCTACCAATATCACATTCTACTTTTACTAAATGAGCTTTTAGTCCTACTACTAGTCCAGATTTTATGGAAGCAAAAGACATATCTATTTTAGACTATTAACAGTATCAAAAAAGTCTTTAAGGGAAGTCGTGAATACCACATAATTTTTCCCTACGTATCCGTATATGAGAGTGACTACTCCAGCATTAGCTATTTCAAAATCCTGATTATTGAGTGTCTTACTTTGCCAGAGAAGATCATTGCCAGATATTGGTGAAGGCTTTGATATTTTAGCCATCATATCTTCAAAATTTTCTTCTACGCTTTTTCCGTTAAATATATTACCGAAAACATTTGAGGAAGTAGAAGTTGTAGCAGAAGTGTTAGTGCTTTTTGTAGAGGTAGAAGTTGTATTAGTAGAAGTCGCGTCTTGCAGGGTATCTTCATAATAAGCATCACTGGCTTCTTCTAGCTTGAATGCTTCTACCAAGTCTACACCTAGAGTTTTCTTGTGTGCCAATATATATGAATATAATTTACTATAATTATCAGTCAGATTATCATTCTTTATAGTCAGGATAATAATATTATTTTTTTGAATGGTGCTGGATACATAGCTAGACATTTCTTCCCCTGTCCTATTAAAAATATTTGTCAGGTCGTTCTTGATATTTTGACTTACTTTATCTTCTTCGCTCTTTGCGAGAGCTTCTACCAAAGCGGCTTCTTCACTTTTTTTATTTTGATAATTTTGATAAAGATAATAGCCAACCAAAGAGAGTGAACCTAGTATAAATATAGCCGAGACTAGGGCTAATATCTTTTTGGAGAGAGACTTTTCTCTCTCGGCTGGTACTAAGATATCGCTAGCATCTGTCATTTTGTCGAGACCTCCAACTATAGGAGACTCTTCGAATCCTCGGTTTTCGTTTACATCATCTTCAAATGTATGAATAGTTGGTATATATGCCATAGAAAAAAGAAAAAATCTTATTACAATAAATTATATCATAAAAGATTTTATATTTCTTTTCGTCAAGCCAGTTTTATTTCTTTTTACTAAACTTTTTGTTTGGCATGTGTCTCGCTCCTCTATGATTGATCACAAACTTTTCTGGAGCATCACACATATCAATAAAGTCTTCACACACATCGCGCAATTTTGAAGAAGTAGATCTTCCAAAAGAGATCACTTCTACTTGAGTAGTGTTTTTAAGGTATTCTACAAGAGGCTCAAAGTCCCCGTCACCAGTAGCTAGTATTATAGTATCTACTTTTGGGGCAAGTCTAACAGCATCTATAGCAAGACCAACATCCCAGTCCCCCTTTTTGTTTCCTCCATAGAATATTTGCAAGTCTTTTGTTTTTGTTTCTATTCCTATCTTTGTCAGAGCGTTAAAAAAGTCAGCCTCATCTCTCTCTTCTGTCGATATGACATATGCTATAGAGCGTATCAAATGTCTTCCTGCTACCGCCTCTTCTAGCACAGTTTTAAAATTGACTTTCGCGTTGTATAGATTTTTTGCGCTGTGGTATAGATTTTGAGTGTCGATCAATACGGCGACTCTCTGGTCTTTATGTTTTATTATAGACATATATTTGTATAATTCCGCACAAGTATTTTTAAAGTCAGGCCCCGCTTCGCGAAGGACTTTAAAAATACTTCTGCTTCATTTAATTGTTTATTTAAAATTTGTTTTGCACTTTTTAATATTAAAAATTCTCTTACTTACTTATTATAGCAAGATAAATAAAAATCTTCACTTATTTGTGAAGATTTTTATCATTTATCCTCTAATTCCTAGTTTGCTTACTACCTTTTTGTGTCTTTCTGGTTTGTTTTTGGAGAGATATTTTAAGTGAGTTCTTCTATCTGCGACCATCTGTATCAAGCCTCTTCTTGAGTGATTATCTTTTTTGTGAGTCTTAAGATGGCTTGTCACCTCTTCTATTCTACGAGTTAAAATAGCAACCTGAGATTCAGCAGATCCAGTATCTTTCACGTGCATTTGTACATCTTTGATAGCGTTTGCCTTTTTTCTTTTTGTAAGCATATTGTTTTTAAAATTTATCTTGACTTAAATAAGTGAATATATC
>JBDKGJ010000036.1:0-4806 GCA_039798205.1 Candidatus Parcubacteria bacterium
AAGTAAGGCCTTGTCTTCAAATTTAAAGTCGAGCAAGATAGTAGAAAAAGTAAATGCAGTAGAAAAGCACTTTCTTCCAGATCATCACTTTAAAGAGGTGAAAGTAAAGAGAGGTATTCACGGACTTGGACTTTTTGCAGGAGAAGCCATCAAAAAGGGTGAACTAGTAATAGAATATATAGGGAATATATTAACAGATAAAGAGACTGACAAGATCCCAGATAGTAGATATATATTCTCAGTAGGGAAAAACTACAATATAGATGGTACGCCAAGATGGAATCTCGCAAGATATTGTAATCATTCTTGTGATGGTAATGCTGAGAGTGAAGTAAAAAAGAAAAGAGTATTTATGCGCGCTATAAAAAATATAAAAGAAGGCGATGAGATCACTTATGATTATGGCGAAGAATATGTAAAAGAATTTCTCGTAGGCAAATGTGAATGTGGAGCAAAAAAACATTTGTATCACTAACACGTAATAAAAATAAATTTATAGAAAATATTTTTGTAAAAAAACTTTTTAGTTATCCACATTTTTTTTTCAAAAACTATTGTATAAAATTTTTTTGAATGAGATAATTATAAAAGAGAGGCAGACCGAAGGTCCAAGGTCAAAAAATTAAAAGCGCACTCTCAAGTATTAAATACTAAAAATTATGGCAGCAAAGAAAAAAGCAGCAAAGAAAGTTGCAAAGAAAAAAGCAGCAAAGAAAGTTGCAAAAAAAGCAGCTAAGAAAAAGAAGAAGTAATTCTAATCTTTCTTAAACTAAAATCCTCTGCGTCTCCCACGACAGAGGATTTTAGTTTGATTTTACAGTGTTTCGAGGTGCCTTTTAGTAGGGGTTATAATATATATGTGACTAAGATAGGTATTTGGTAAGTAGATTATTAAATTTAATATAAAATATAATGTTATGAATTTTAAAATAAAAGGTGTCGACATAGAAATAACAGAAGCTTTAAGAAATTATGCTGAGAAAAAGATTTATGAAGCTTTAGAAAAATTTGATACAGAAGAAAGGAAGGGAAGTGTCTTAGTAGAAATTGAATTATCAAAGACCAACAATCATCATACTCACGGAGAGATGTACAAGTCTTCTGCAAAAGTCTCCGGAATATACAAAAATATTTTTATGGAGGCGACAAAAGATGATCTTTATGCATCTATAGATGAATTGAAAGACAAGCTCGATCACAGGCTCGCTGAGCATAAAGACAAAAAGAAGACGTTGACCCACAGGATGGCTTTGAGATTTAAAAAGCTTTTTAAAAATCAAGATTAAAAATACAAAATATATGTCAGATAAATCAAAAAGAATTGTGTTTTTATTTTCCTTTCTAATTTTAGTAATAATTGTCTTTTTATTTTTCTTTAGAAATGGAAAGCAAGAGATAGAAAGTGATATAGATACTAATCCACAATCTACAGCCACCACTTCCACGACACTACAAGATATTAATAATAATCAAAACAAAAATATGGAAAATCAAAATGAGGAAAAGAAATATGAAGTAGCAACACTACGCACTAGCTTGGGAGATATATCTATCGAGCTTTCAAAAGACAAGCCTAAGACTATAGAGAATTTTATAAAGCTTGCTGAGACAAATTTTTATAACAATGTGAAATTTCATAGGGTTATAAAAGGATTCATGATCCAGACAGGAGATCCTCTTTCAAAAGATGATTCTCAAAAGGCCTATTGGGGTACTGGTGGTCCAGGCTATAAATTTAACGACGAATTAACAGGCCAAGAAAAATATGCAGTAGGTACAGTAGCTATGGCGAACTCGGGACCTAATACCAACGGGTCTCAATTCTTTATCATGACAAGTGATACCCCGCTTCCTCCTAGCTATACAGTATTTGGAAAGGTAGTATCTGGTATCGACGTTGCTATGAAGATTCAAGATGTCGCTACAGATGCCAGTGATAAACCTCTTACTCCAGTAACTATAAAATCAGTTGAATTAAAGTAAAAATACAAGATTTTAAAAAACAAAAATACTTTTTCAAACTTTCTTAACCCTAAAGGGCTCCGACAAAAGTTTTTAAAAGTATTTTTGTTTTTTATTTTTTAAAATCTTAAATAGCCCCTCTCAAAATCTTGCCAAGAGATCTCAGTTTTTCCTTCTGGGACGACCTTTTTAATTATCTCTCTTACTGATTTTTCTTTTGCTTCCTCTTTAGATAAATTTATATCAGTGATCTTTACTCTGATACTTTTTTCTTTATGATCTACAAAAAAGAAGAGTGGTATATGTGGCAAAAATGCTCTAAATTTATTTTGTAGGATCTCTGCACTGTCCCCCAATTTTATCTCTCCTTCTTTTTTTTCAAATTTTCTAGTAAAGGTAGCTTTCTCATGATCTTGTTCTATAGACTTTAGAGATCCTTCTAAATAGTGAGGCAAAATATCAGCGAGCATATCTCCTCCTATTTGCCCACACTTTCTTTCTAGTTTTTCATTCGTATCTTCTTCTAGTATCTCGATGTCTTTTTGAATAAGTATTGGTCCATGATCTACTTCTTTATCTAGTTTTATAATACTGATAGATGTAGAGGTGTCTCCATTTAGCAGCGCTGTCTGAATAGGTGAGGGGCCTCTATATTTTGGAAGTCTTGAAGGGTGGATATTCAGGCTGCCAGATTTTGGGAGATTAAGTATTTCTTCTTTTAGTATTTTGGGATAGCTAGCGACTATAGCTATATCCCATTTTTCTTCTCCCAAAGGCGACTCATTAATATTTAAATCTTTTAAAGATTCTGGTTGCCAGTATTTTATTTTTTTTGATTCACACCAAGAGGTTATGATATTTTTTTGTGTTTCGAGGCCTCTTCCAGATTTTTTGTCAGGCGAGGTGATGACTAGGCTAGGAATTAGGTCATTTTGACATAGAGTAAAAAGAGCACTCTCGGCTAGTGGCCCTGTACCCCAAAATATATATTTTATATTTTTATTTTGCATGTTGATTATCTATTTGTATCTCTTGTATATTTTCTGCATGGTCGATAAATAGTACTCCTTCTAGATGATCACACTCATGTTGAAAGATATGTGCTATGAGTCCACTCGCTCCAAAGGTGAATTTGGTACCATTTTCATCTTGCGCTTCTAGTGTGACATTGGTGTGTCTCACAGTAGTGCCATAGAGAGGTCTCACCGAAAGGCATCCTTCATCTGCTGGGACAACTTTTTTACTGACTTTTGTTATTTTTGGATTGATGAATACTAACGGCTTCCATTTTGCATCTTTTGCACTTATATTATAAGCCTCTTCTTTTATTACAAATATTCTTTTTGCTAGTCCTATTTGTGGTGCGGCGATAGCCACTCCGTCAGGCTCCTTTTCCATTACCGTCCTCATATCACTAATTATCTTTTTTAGCTCTGGAGTGCCAAATTCTGATTTCTTCACTTCTTTTGCAGATCCTCTTAACACACTTGTCTCATCAAGCTTTCCTTCTTTTTCTTCCTTTTTCCAATTGATTTGGACTATTTTGACCATATAATACAAGGTTATTTATAGAGATATTTTAGCATATCAAATTTTCAAAATACACTTGACAAAAAAGTCATCTTGTAATAGTATTTTATTAAGTTCTTTATAAATATTTTTTAACTTTTTAATTTTATTGTCATGAATCTTTCTGAAAAGCAAAATCTTGAAAAACAAATTCCCATACGATTAGATGTATGGATAAAAAAGAATAATTGGGGCAATTTGATCCTTGCGATCATATTAGTGCTCCCATCATTTTTTTTAATGACTTTTTTAAAGGGTCAATATCCTGCTCTTAATTTTCTTTTTCTGGCATGTTTTATGTCAGGATTAATATTCTTTCTTAATCCCTTTTTTAATAATAGTTTAAAAAACAAAAATATTAAAGAGAAAAAAGAAAGTCTCCATAAGGAGTTAGAAAAGAATTGGGGGAATATTTCTTTCGAGGAATTTCAGGACAAAATAATTAATGAGTCAAATCATTATTTTATCTTGAACTGATTTTTCACTTAATACACACTTACTGGATTGATTTCAAGTCTGAAATCATGAAGCTGGGTGTTTTTTTTGTTGACATTGGTTAGTTTTCGGTATAGACTACAAAAGTTAAATTCTTTTTCATTTAATCGTTATAAAATGCCTAAAAAAATTTTTAAATCAGGTGACAGGGTGACAAGAAACAAAAATCACCCATATCAAAAAGATTTCAACGGTATCAAGGGAACCGTCGTTGAGGTTATAAAAGGCAAAAAGTACAATAGATACAAGGTAAAATGGGACATAAAGTCTGGCAAATGGATTCCAAATTTTCACGGTACTTTTTATCCCGACAAAGGCCAACAACATTCGACGTTGCGGAGTAAATTCCTGGATTCGGTAAATTAGTTATTAATACACACTTACTGGATTGATTTCAAGTTTGAAGTCAGACAGTAGCGTGTGTATTTTTTTTGCGAATTCTGTAGGAAGGGTAGTACCTTCCTTTTTTATTTCCCAATTTTCTCTTCCTATTATCATCATTCGTATATACGCTTTTTTACTTTTATCTTGCCACCAATTTATTTTTATATCTAATAAATTTTCTTCTTTTGATATTTTATTTATTATCTTTTCTATTCCAATCTTTAAATTCGGATCTTTATTTTCTATTTTAAATTTTAAAATTTTAGAAAAGGGTGGTAGTGAGAGAGACTTTCTCTCTTCCAGCTCACTTCCTAAAAATCCTAAAATATCTTCATTCTCTATATAATCAAATATTTTCGCTTCACGCATTCTGGTCTCTAGCAAGATCTCACAGTT
>JBDKGJ010000037.1:0-4852 GCA_039798205.1 Candidatus Parcubacteria bacterium
ATATAATATACTCCTTTCTTAAAATAAAGTCAAATAAATCCCCCGTTTTGGCGGGGGATTCGAGGGCTAAGTTCAAAGGATCTAAAATACTAAATATTTAAATCCTAAGTACTAATCTTGCAAAAAGGCAAACGCACCATCGACATTCCAACCGTCGCCAGGATCGTCCCAAGCCGTACCCACCCAAGACTCACCATCACCACGAAACGAATAGAGCACAAAAGGGTCGCCGCCGGAATCAACAATAGGCTCGTGAAGTACAGCGATGTACCACAAACCCATTTTTTCAAGCTCTTTGTTGTTGAATTTTTCACGAATCAATAATGCAAGTTCACCTTTAAGTTCAGAAGCTGATTTTTCACCAAAATCTTTTACGGCGATCACCTTTAAGTTTTTGGTTAGTCTTTCAGAATCTTTTTCAATGTCTTTTCCGCGAATCAACACTACTTTTAACATTTTTCCTGCTTCGTAGCGGTGATTTTGATTATAGTCTGGCTTTGACAAAATGTCTTTCGTCCAATCAGACAATTTGTGTCCGCCTTGTATAAGTCGTTCTTTCCATTCTTCAGCCGTGAGGCCGAGAGTGCTGACTTCGAAATAAATTCTGGGATTTTTTTCGGTCCAGGGTTTTCCAATAACAGAAAAAGTTAATTCTTTACAAAGAGTTCTTTCAACAACATCTTCATAACCACTTTGCTCTGCTAACATTTTTACAAAAGCATTCAGTTGCCCTTGTGTGTAATCTTGGGAGAAAAAATCTTTTTTCATCGTAAATTAATTTAAATTTTTCTCTACTCCGAGAAGGAACTAAGACTGATTTTGGTCATAGCTAAAAAACTTTAAATATTTAAAATCTTTTAGCTACAACCAATTTTTATTTTTGCAAGTTAATTTTTAAAGTACATTAAAGCTGTATATAGTCTAACATATATACAGCTAAGAGTCAAGACTTCGTAATAGCTCAGCGCTTTGAGAATAGTTAAAATAAAAATACCCTTGTATTTAAGAGTATTTTTAGTTTTATTATTTATTTAGTATATTAATCCTCTATCTGGAAAGTGATCGATACATTAGAAGTGATATTCTGCTCTCCTTCAGCAATAGTAGCTTCTCTAGTAGCTCCAGCAACTGGAGCTGAGCTGTCTGACATAGCTTTATACATCATAGGCATATACATATTACCTGAGTCGTCAGAGAAAGAGATAATTCTCTTTATTCTTACTCCAAGTGACTTTGACAAATCTTTTGCTTTTTCTTTTGCATCTTCTATGGCTTCGGCTCTCGCTTCATCCTTCAAAGCATCGATATTATCCACTTCAAAATTTGGTCCATATACTTCTGTAATCTTCTCTTCTGCTAGTACTGCTAATACCTTTCCTACATTATCGGTATTTCTAACTTTTATACTTACATTTTCTGTCGCCTCATATCCGACGATAACGCTCTTTGAAGAACAAGGCGTAGGAGGATAGATCATAGTCCTCACTTCACAATTTTCATATTCGTATTTTGGATTTACAGAGTAGCTAGTGGTAGTGATATCTTTTTCTTCAATACCTAGTGCTTTTAATTTTTCAAATACTGAAGAGATGGACTTTGAGAGCTCATCTTGAATTGTCTTAGTATTAGCTTCTTTTGAAGTCGCTCTCGCGGTAAATGATATCGTAGAGATATCTGGCACAGCATTCACCTCTCCCTTTCCTGTTATGACTATGGTCCTAGGATTTGTGTAGCTCACATACTTTTTAACTCCATAAGATATGCTACATAGTACCGCTAAAAATATAGCTATTAATATTAAAATAAACTTGAGTCTTCTTTTGCATTTACAATTTTCTAAATCAAACTTACAATGTCTGCAAAAACCTTTTTCTTGATTGTTGTTTTCCATAAAAATATATTTGGATTAAAATTACTAATATAGATAAATTGTATCATTCTTCCAGACAAATCCAAAAAACACTGTTAAGAAATTACTTATTAAGTAATTGTAAGACTACATTTCTGTCTAGACAAATATTGGAAGTAGTAGAAATATTATTCTGATCTTGGAAACATACTGAATTTGAGTTTAAGATATTAAAAATAGTAGTAGTAGAATATGGAACTATCATCTGTGTATTATCTGTAAAATTAAGAATAAATCCTGTGGTCGTAGCCTCTACATAAGTTATTCCTCTTCCTGTAGACCCTGCAGGACCTCGCTGTGAGACATACTTTATAATTGTCTTTGGGGCGCTAGCTGTCTTTTTGTAAGCATCTAGCTCTGCTTTTAATTTTCCAACTTCTTCTAAAAGCTTTTTTATATCTACATCTTCTATTTGAGTACCTGTTATAGTAGTAGTTGAGGAAGTACCTACTAAAGCACTAGAAGTAGCATTGTTATAAATATTGCTTGCTATTTTCGGCTCTTGTAAGGTCATACTAGGAAGATTTTCAGTTTGAGAAGATTGTCCAAATAATTTTTGATTTATAAATTTAGCAAAAGACGAAGAATAGAGATATATAGCGAGCATTCCTAATATCAAAAATAGTAGAATAAAGAAAATGATTTTGCCAATATTAGTTGTCGATTTGTGTTCTGCGGTATTAGTTTCAACTATGGCGTTAGGAATGTTTTCTGCTTTTTGATCTTGCGTCACAGGTTCTACGCTTTTATTTTCTACGGTATTTACCATGAGGTTATTTATCTCTTGAGAAGAAGATCCAGCGACTGGTGTCTCTATTTTTACTGCTGGCATGTCTTTAGAGTCAGCATCTTTAGAGATATTGAAAGTATAAGTATTATGTATTTTGCTTGGAGGCTCTTTTGACACGTCTTCTATATTCTGAGAGGTAGGATTAGGAATGGGAGAAGAAACAGAAAAATCTTTACCGCTTTTTGATTTGAATATATGAACGCCCTCCATTATATCCTCTTTATCCCAGCCACTCGCTGACAAAAGAGTCCTAAGAGAGTCCTCGGTGAGATTACGATTGAGAGTCAATATACGGTCCATTACATCTTCTATATTCTGAATAGTCATAGTAAAATCTAGTTATTTATATATCTTTATTATATCTTAAAAAGTAATGACTTTTTTGAAATAATAAGACCTGTGTGGATAACAGATCTTTTGGCAAAAATAGAAAAATAAAATTTTTATGCTAAGATAATATTAAAAATAAAGCTATGTTTACAAAATACTTTTATCTAGTGAGACACGGAGAGACTGTAATGAATAAAAATCAACAAAGACAAGGTGAAGAGGGAAGACTCTCAGAGCTTGGGATAAAGGAAGTGGAAGAGCTTTCTAAAAGGTTGGTCAATATGCATATAAAAAAAATGTTCATCTCCCCTTTTGAGAGGACACGCGAAACAGCAGAGATAATAAACGGTTTTTTAAATTTAGAAATGAAAGATATCACTATGACTTACCTCCTCGCCGAGAGGAAAAACCCGACTTGTATAATAGGTAAAAACTATAATGACCCTATGGCAAAAACTTTTGTAGACACAATGGACAAGAGTGTCCATGATCCAAATTTACGAATGTATGATGAAGAAAATTTTCAAGACCTAAAAAATAGAGCTATAATAGCAAAAGATTATCTAGCTAAAAATGGAACTACGAGAAATCTTTGTGTGACTCATGGAATATTTTTAAAGATGTTTCTTTCTATTTTACTTTATGACAAGGCCCTGTCTGTAAAACAATATATAGAGATGAGTCTCTACAATCCAGCCGACAATGCTGGAGTGACACTAGTAAAATACAGCCCGGCTAAAATAATTTTTAAACCACTTTTAAAATTCTGGGATTTTATAGTAGGAGAAAGTGAAGATGAGGAATTAGAAGAGGAAATTAAAAAAAATAAATTAGACAAATATTCTCCTTGGGAGATACTCGCCTACAATGATTATACTAGAGACGGATTTAAAAAATTAAGAATCTAGATTGACTGTGTGCCTATCCGGATTCGAACCGGATCTGAGGGTTCCACAAACCCTAGTGCTAACCATTACACCATAGGCACCATACACAGGTGGAATTCCACCGTGTGCCCGAGACTGGACTTGAACCAGCATGGGTTGCCCCGCTACCACCTCAAGGTAGTGCGTCTACCAATTTCGCCACCCGGGCATAAAATATGTGACTTCACCGTGATACCGGCTCTTTAGATTTTTCTCGTTTCTAAGAAATTTCCGAGTCACACAAAACATATAATATCAAATTTACTCATTTTTATCAATTAAAAAGCTCTACGCAATTTGCGTAGAGCTTTTTAATTTATTTTTATTCTTCTTCTGTCAAAGACTCTTCTTTTATCTCTCTTGTTGTGACACCATCTTTTTTGACTAATTTGGTATCAGCTTTTAGCTTTCTCCTTACATCACGAAGAGCTTTGTCCCTCACATAGTAGAGCTTGCTTCTTCTTGTCTTTGCATGTCTCACAATCTCTATCTTATCTATATTGCCTGAGTAAAGAGGATAGATTTTTTCTACTCCTACTCCAGAAGCAATCTTTCTTACTGTAAATGTAGCTGATATTTCGCTACCGTGCTTTCGAGCGAGTACTAGGCCCTCAAAAGCCTGGAGACGAATCTTTCCGTCTTTGTCTTTCAATTTGTTCCACACTCTAACTGTATCGCCAGATGCAAAATTGAGAGCTTTCCTTTCTTCCACATTTACCTTTGCTAATTGATTTGTTTTCATATTGTTATATATAAGAAGCTTTTACAAAATTTGAAAATTTTGTGAGAAACTACCGCATCAAAATATTTAAATATTTTGAGAATTTATAAAGCGATCTAAGCTCGGCTTTTTATCTTAAATATCTTCTATTTAATTTATAGATATTAGCATAAAAC
>JBDKGJ010000038.1:0-4844 GCA_039798205.1 Candidatus Parcubacteria bacterium
CCTATCTTCATATCTCCTAGCTTCGATAGTACTGAACCATTCTTTTTCAAAATGCACATTGCAGTCAATATTTTTTTCTAAAAATATTTCTTCAAGATTAAAGGCAAACTCTCTCGCGACTATCGCTATATTATTTAATTCCCCTTTTTGATTCACACTTTCACCCATGACAATAGTTTTTATTTTCTTTTCTTTTACTATCTCTAAAACTTCTTTCAAAGACTTTTCTTTTTCTCTATTTAAAATAATTTTAAGAGGAAAAGCTAGAATATTCATCTCATCTGAGATGGCTACACCTATTTTTTTACTTCCATAATCTAGACAAAGATATTTCATAATTAATTCTTACTTAAAAGATTTTTAATCACTTCGCGTGCTATAGCCCTATCATCACTAAATACTTTTTGTCCCTTTATACTCATAGTATTGAGTGAGCCTCGAGTCGTGAGTAAGACTACATCTCCACTGTTAGCCATCTCTATAGCTTTTTTGATAGCTCCTACTCTATCGATAATTATAAAGAGGTCTTTTTCAAAAACTTTGCCATTCTTAGCAGCCTCATCGGCTATCTTTTTGGCGAGAATAATCTCATCATCAAAATAAGGATCAGAGTCTGCTACGATGACAATATCCGCCTTTTCTCCTACTACAGCACCCATATCGTAGAGTCTCTGCTCGTCTCTTCCCCCACCGTCTCCACCGAGCACTATGATTATTTTATTTGCTACAGGATTTCTTTTAAGATTTTTCGCAGAATCTAGAAGACTATTCATACTTAACTTCTCATGGGCATAATCTACAATCACTTTGAAGTCTTGACCTTCTTGTATTAGCTCCATTCGGCCTGGAATTAAATTTAATTTTGAAAGTCCTTCTTTAATCTGTAAAGCAGTTAGACCATATTTTTCACCCAATAAAATAGCAGGCAAAGCATTGTAAATATTAAATTTGCCAAGTATGTTCAGCTTGTAGACTTCTTTTCCAAATTCAAATGAGACGCCTGACTCATCTTCCGTTAAATTTGAAACTCTACCCATAGAATAATTTAATTTTTCTAATGTATCTTTTGGAGCTTCTAGGAAATAATCAGAATTCTCATCATCTGCATTTACTATTATTAATTTTAATTTATCAAAAATGTGTCTCTTGAATATCCTAGTCTTGGTCTCTCGATATTCTGCAAATGAACCTTTATGAGAAGCTAAATGCTCTGGCGATAAATTTGTAAATACTGCCACATCCAAAAAAAGACCCAAGTGCCTCCACTGCTTGATCCCTTCACTTGTCACTTCTAATACCACATATTTGCATCCAGCATTTTTCATCTCTCGCAAATATTTCTGTAAAATAAATCTCCCCGGCATACTCATATGATATTTATTTGGAAATTCTTTGTCGCCTATTTTAATATTTGCAGTCGAAATGAGGCCAACCTTTTCTACTGTCTCACTAAGAACAGAATGTATAAAATTCACAGTAGAGGTTTTTCCTTTTGTACCTGTAACGCCTATCACTATCATTTCTTTTGCAGGAAATCTATAAAGCAAGATTCCTAAAATAGCCAATAAAAAATGATAAATAGGCTGACCCATTTTGTAAAGCCTTTTTGGAATAAATTTTTCTATAATTCTCAGCGTCTTTTCAACCATAATCCCATTTTAACATTTAAATACTTTTCCACAAATGTTAAGATTTATATTTGCTTTTTTTACTGTATTTTATATAATACAAGTGTAAACTTAAATACCAGAGAAGTTTACGTAAGTTGAAAACCCCCGATTACTCGGGGGTTTTCAACTGGTCGAGTAGCTATTACTCAAATAATGAGAGAAATAATCCAAAATCCCCTCCGAGCAAATACCTAGGCAAATCAAAGATATTCAGTCTCTCACCTGGTTTGTGAGGAAGAGCTCCGAGGGCTCCGCTATACCCCATTTCTTCTACGAGGGCCAAGATCTTTGGACTTACGCCATCAAATGGATAGGCAAAAATATTGGAAACATTTCCTTTTCCAACTTTTTCTAAAATCATATTCTGATTTTCTTCTATCTCTCTTTTTACTGTGTTTAGTTTATAGTTCGGAAGAAATACGTGATTCAAAGTGTGATTGCCTATCTTCATTCCACTTTTAGTGAGCTCTCTAAGATTATCCCAAGTCATACAAGAGGGATATTTTCCTATACAGTTGGCGTAGACAAAAAAGGTCGCTTTTAAATCATACTTTTGTAATATTGGAAAAGCATTTTCAAACTGAGAAATATATCCGTCGTCAAAAGTGATGACCACTTTTCTCTCTCCTTCTTTTAAGAACTTTTTGAAAGAAAAATATTCTAGATACTCTTCTAAAGATATGACTTCATAATTATGATCTTTAAGGAATTTCATTTCTTTCTCAAATATCTCTGGAGGGGTTATGAACATTCTGGCTTTTTTACTATCCCTATCATCCACATTCCTTATCTGATGATAGCCTAATATTATAATTCTCTCACTCTCTACTAGAGTGCTCTTTTTGTATAAATCTTCTAGCTGGGATCCATCAAGATAATACATAGCCTCTTCATCTGGAGATACCCCCACCATTCTCGAAATCCTTTCTTGTGTAAAGATAAAGGAGGCTACAAATGCTAAAAAGAATACTGCCAAGAATATAGCGAGTGTGTAGTGATTCATCTCCTTCTCTTTCTTACTAGAAATCATAAATTTGGATTATAGCATTATACGAAATTAGACCAAAATGCATACTAGCCTTATTTCAAAAAATAATTTATAATTACAAAGATAATAACTTATGAAAAAGCTTTTCAAAAAATATGGAGAAAAGATATTTATGGCATTTCTCTTTGTGTATGCAGGAACTATGCTCATACATGCAATAAATATAAAGTTCAGCTTGTGGCCAATATTAGCCTTTGTTTTGGGATTGGGATTAGCAATAATAGCTCATGCCAAGAAAAATTATATAACTATCGCCCTACTACTGGTCCATATGAGTATTGAGTGGTTTGAATGGTCACAGATTAATATTTCTATTAAAACTGCTATTTTTAATATAGCCCACATAATGATGGATCTTGTATTTTTAAATCATGAACTAAAAGCTCATGCTCCACGTTGGAGAAAAAGCATACTTTCTTTAACCTTTATATTTCTAATGGCAGTATTTACCTATGGAAATCTTTATCCGCCAAACATTGAGGGGCTAGTAGAAACTATAGAGCCATTTGTCGTGGGAGGAGTATTAGGATGTATCCTATCGCATCTATACTTCCACCTCGCAAAAGAGGTTAAAAATAAAATCTAAAATTAGCGGAGAGCGTCGTGTTAGAACCAAACTCGGACAAGATCTGTAAGGTCGGTTGGTTGAATTTCATTATATCAAATCAACGCGTCTCGAGCGCACTTATTATAATCTCTTAGAATTTGATAAGAACTCTAAAATTTTTGAAACATAAGATTTCAAACTATGGATGCTCAAATGCAGATTGTTGGTGTCCACAGTTTTTTTATTGTTTATAAGAGTATCCTTATATTGATGTTTCAAGAAAAATTCCTGCCATTTGATATCCTTTTGAGCTTCATCATCGATAGAACTGTTATCGTAGTTTAGTTTCCACCCCGTTGGCTGCCTGTGGTTCTGGGTATGCGTCAATCTTTGGAGAATATATTCACCATCAATAGCAAGAAATACAAAAAAGACTTCAAATTTATCCAATAGCAACCTTTCTATTTCTTGGAAATAGTCTTTTTCATAAGTGGTAATCGACCATTTCGTATAGTGGAATCTGTCTAGAAGAATACAGTCTGATTCAACATTCTCAATTTTATTGATTATATTCTTGTAATAATCAACGATCGTTTCCTTGTTTTCAATATGTTTAATGGGTTTTAGGGTAACTTCTTCATAAAATGCTCTGGAGTTTGGAATGACTTTCACCAACTCGTTTATTAGAGTAGTTTTCCCAGCTCCTTTTACACTCTCAAAAATTACTACTGTTTTCATATGTTATAAGCATATCGTGCTATCACGACTTGGCGGAAGTGGTGAGATTCGAACTCACGATGAGTTGCCCCATGCCGGTTTTCAAGACCGGTGCCTTCAACCACTCGGCCACACTTCCATTTTTTATCCTGAAAGTATAACACAATTTTATTTTTGATGCTATACTTTATAAAAAACTAAACAAAAAAGAAATATGAGCATAATGGAAATATTAAAAGACATATTTAGGGGCAAAGAAGAGGAAAAAAGTTCTCAGGACTTTGTATTTGTAGAGGAAATAAAAAAAAGTATACTTGGTGGTAAATTGGACCCAAAAGAGCTAAATAAAAAAGACATAAAAAAGTTTGTGAGTGAATACAAAAAGAATGCTTTAAAAGAGCTCACTAATAAAAAATAACTATGAAAGTCGTGGTGCTTGATAATGTGCGAAGTAGCCTAAATGTAGGATCAATATTTAGGACTAGCTCGGGTATTGGTGTAGACAAGATTTATCTATGCGGTATCGCTCCGACACCTTTTGAAACTAGTAAAAAATATGCGAGTCAGAATACAAAAAGGAAAGACTTTATAAAAACATCACTCGGTGCCGAAGATGAGATAGACTGGGAATATAAAGAAAATATTTTAGAAGTAATACAAGGATTAAAAAAACAAAATTTTGAAATAGTAGCGCTGGAGCAAGATGAAAAATCTATAGACTATAAAAATTTAAATATTAAAAATGAAAATATAGTAATAATAGTTGGCAGTGAGACAGATGGAGTACAGAAAGAAGTATTAGAAATGTGTGATCAAATCACAGAGATCCCAATGCTTGGACTGAAAGAATCTCTCAATGTCA
>JBDKGJ010000039.1:0-5837 GCA_039798205.1 Candidatus Parcubacteria bacterium
GAACCCTGATTTATATAAAAAACCTACTGCTCAAAGACCGTCGAAATGATAGAATAAAGTTATTAAAAATGTCCTTACAGGGCTTGACCGACCACCGTTCTGGCTCAAGGACGCCAGCAAATGGTATACAGAATCCATTATAGATTTTATGAAGATAATAGGAATAGCAGGAGGTAGTGGTAGTGGCAAATCTACTTTTGCTGTGGATTTTTGTAAAAAATATTCAGACAAATGTGCTCTAATACATCTCGATGACTATTTCAAGAAGACAGAAGATGTGAATATGATGGGAAGCTTTAAAAATTGGGATCATCCACAAGCCGTTGATTTTAATCTACTTTATAAAGATCTACTCTCTCTCAAAAACGGGGAAGAGATAAAGATTTTAACTAAAAGTGAATTATATAATCCTCACTATGATCATAGTATTAAAAATAAAATAGAGATTTCTATTTTCAAGAAAGAAATTTTATTAGTAGAAGGGTATCTTGCTTTTTTTGATGACAAGATAAGAGACTTGATGGATCTTAAATTATATTTAGATATTCCGATAGAAGAATCGACAAAGAGGAGAAGTGATAATAAATTTAAATTAGATAAAGAGTATTTAGAACAAGTTTTGATTCCTATGCATAAAGAATTTGTTGAGCCCACAAAAGATTGTGCAGATCTAGTATTGGATGTTTCAAAATTTAACAAAGAAGAAGTTTTTGCTTTGTTAGAAGATTATATAATTAATAATATAAATTAAAAATAATTATATGAAAATTTTTAAAAATGATAAATACAAAAGAGTTAGAGGGGGATATTCTCGGTTGTTAGAAATAAGTTGTGAAAAATGTGACACGGTTATTTGTAAATACCAAAAAGATGGTACTGGTAATTTGCGAAGAATGTATATGGATAGGATTATGGATCCCACAATTTCTATTAAAAATAAAAATTTGTTATGTGACAAAGGTCATATATTAGGAGTCAAAATAGTTTACGAAAAAGAAAATAGATTAGCTTTCAGACTTTTTGTAGATGCTATAAAGAAAAAGATAATTAAATCATAATAATTATGAAAAAGATTGTGACTGTAAATGACAAAATGCAAAAGGGCTACAAGTATCAGCTTGCTGTGCCGATTGGCAAGAATTTTCATCCAGATTTTAAACCAGATTTAACTCCAAAAGAAATGCTAGAGCTAGGAGTATTTGGTGGACGATATATGAGAGACTGCAAAAAAGAATTCCCAAAGTCTTGGTACACAAAAGCAAAGCTTCACAAAGAAGAAGTAAAGAGTCATGACAAGAATCTTAATTTTTTTAAAGTAGAGGCATCACAATCATTATCAGTCTGGCGAGAGAAAGGATGGATATACAAAGATGATCCTCGAGGATGGTTCCAGTGGTACTCCCGCTATTATATGGGTCGTAGAATCGCAGGTGAAGATGAGAGACAGATAAAGCGCTGGAAAGCCATGAAGAGGCATATAGGAGGCCTGAGGGCAGCTTGCAGAGAAGGCGATATCAATTGTAGACCAAGGCAAAGGCAAGCTTTACTTCATTGGGCATATGACAGCAGAAGACTATAGTTATTAGTTTTGTCAATCTCTCTTTTCAAGTTTTTTATTATATAATGTAAAGACATATAAATTTCTAATCAGAAGATTTATAAATCAACTTTTCCTACTAAGGATTTTTATTTTATGGAATTTGCAGGACACTCAATCTTATTATCTAGCGGACTTGGCTCTTTTTGGAGCTATGCTGTGATTTTATTTTTAGCTATGCTAGATACTCTTTTTGTAGTAGGGACTATATTCCCCGGAGGTATTATGGTGATAGGAGTTGGATTTTTGGCAGCATTTTCTGTTTTGAATATTTGGGTAGCTTTTATTGTAGCTTTGGTCGGAGGATTGTTAGGCGATATAGTTACTTATTATCTAGGTACACACGGGACTAATTGGTTTAAAGGGGAGAGCAAGCTTCTCAAGTTTACCTATCTAGAAAAGGGGCAAGCCTTTTTTGAAAAGCATGGAGACAAAAGTATTTTAATAGGTAGATTTATGGGAGTTATAAAAGCAGTAGTACCTTTCGTAGCCGGACTACTTGGTATGAGATTTAAGAAATTTTTTTATTTGAATTTGATAGCAGGGACTTTGTGGACCATTCTTTATATGGGATTAGGATTTTTCTTAGGAATTGGCACGAATAGTTTTTTTCTTACCAGAAAATTAAAAATATTAATTTTAATAATACCTTTTATAATTTTCACTGCCTGGATAATATATGAAGCAAGAACAAAGATGTGGAAAGCCGTAAGAAAGTTTTTTAATTAATCTTTTACTATTACTTTTGTTCCTAGATCTGCCCAAGAGTAGAGTTTTTCTGCTTCATCAGGTACTAGATTTATACATCCATGAGACCATTGTGAGCCGAAATTATCATGCCAGTATGCTCCATGTATTGCACCTCCTTGATAGGTGAAGTACATAGTCCAAGGCACTCCAGGAAGGTCATAATACTGATCTGATATGCCGTCCAGTGGTCCTTGCATGTATCTGCTCGGAGTTTTGCTATATATTTGGAAGGTTCCTCTTGGCGTAGGTAGATCGTCGAGCCCAGAAGATATATATACTTCCATAAATAATTCTCCATCATCATAGGCATATAGCTTTTGCTCTTCGAGCTTTATTATTATTTCTTTTCTAGTATTTTTTATTTTGGTAGGTCCAATGAATTTTTCTACATAGCTGTCCAGTGGAGTCAAATATTTTGAAGAGATATATAGATCAGCAGGGATTCTGTCTGGGAATCTTCTCCATTCGTCAAATACTATATGATACCAGTCGACTCCGTCGCTAGAGATTATTTCTCCATTAGTTTTTAGTACCATATTATCTCGAAGGCTTGAGACTGATGGACAAGATAGACTAGGGCAAGTCCTTGCTCTCACGCATCCTCCAGCAAAGTCTGTTCCACAGCTGTCTGTTATCTTCACATATTCTCCATTTTTTCTATAGATATTACTAGTAGTAGAAGTTGTTGCAATGATATTTGTAGTAGTAGCTATATTTGTAGAAGTAGAATTTTGAAGTTCAACAAATGTAGAATAATTTTGACTATCTTTCTTTTCGTCGTATAGCTTTCCTCTCATATTTTCTTTATTTTCATAAAAAAAGTAGCTGATTAGTAAGACTAGGAAGACAATGAGTAGCACAATATTTGTTAAAAAATATTTCGACTTTTTATATTTTCTAATATAATCTTTCATGTGTTTATAGCTTGTATTATATACTAAATCCAGACTTTTACAAAAAGCTAATATTTAAGAAACTTTACCTTTCCATTTCCACCTAAAAACTTTCTAGACTGCTGGCTGTTTGGTGCGAAGTTGGAACTATTTTCACTTATTCTTTTTTTCAAAATAAGGTTTCATTTTAGCAAGAAGCTGAACCCCAATACTTCGGTATATTTTAGAAATCTCCTTGAAATCTTCTTCTTGAAAATACTTACGAGCAGAAACAAATAACTCGTCATGGTTTTTATAGTCAGAATCCTCTGCTTCTTCTATTAGATTTTGCACTATTTTCTTTGCATTTTTGTATCCCTTATTTTTTAAAACTTGCTCCATAGCATACTTTTGTACTTGATAACTATACCAATATTGACCGTCCTTACCTAGACTAAAATTGTCACGATCAGACATATAATATAATGGATTGAAAAATCTAAAGTATGCCCCATGCTGATTACCGGTAGACCAATCTGCAACATCAGATAAAAATTCAGCTGCCTGGAAATTACTCCTAAATTTTAAATTTGGGATAGTCGTTTTAAAACTTTTAAAAGGTTCATCAAGCCTTTCAAAATCGTCCTTGCCAAATAATGATGAGAAGTATTTATATTGAATTTCATGAGACATCTCATTTGCAACTGTTTTATTAAATTCGTCTTTGGTATCTACCACGTACCCAGCTTTCTGTGCTGGAATCATAATCCAGCCATCTAATTCTTCGATATATCCTTCAACTGTCATAATGTTTTCATTATTACCGCCATACATTTTACCGTCTCTACTCATTCCACCACTTCTACCACCAGGAACTTCTACCCATTCTATTATTTCTCCTTCTATATCAATACCTGCATCTCTAAAAATCTGAACAAGAGAATCATTAGTACTTAATTTTGTTTGGTGATATTTGGATCCTAATTTTTCAGTAGCTTCAAAAGTTTTTTCTCTTCCGTTACGTAAAAAATATTGTAGTAAACGAGCCTTCTCAGTTAACCTAAAATTCTTAGGAGAAAAATCAGGAGATAGAAGTTCCTGATTCTGGTAAAGGCTATCCCCATAAAGGCTATGATAGTCTTTCGCGTATTCTTCATAAAAACTCTTTTGTCTTTTGGACTCTAATTCAATTTCTTCTGGGGTCAAAAGTAAAGTATCAGAAATATTTTTCTTGGAAGGTACTTTACTTGTATCAGTAACTAATTCCTTATTGTTTTGGTTGCTTGAGTCAGGTAAATGAATATGGTGTTCCTTTTTGTTTTTTGCAATAGCTAATCCCCCAGCTATTACTCCTGCTAGTAATAAGGTTTTAATAAGACCCTTTTTTGCTTTCTGGTTACTTTTAGAAGTCTCACGGAAATTATTTTTATGGGGGTTTTCGAAATTCATATTCTATATGATAATAATTTTATCATGTTTTTATTATATCAAACTTTAAAAAGAATGTTTTCTTTCGTGCCACCTCAATTTTGCTGGCGTCTTTGGGTAAGAGCCGTAGTCGGTTAAGCCCAGTAATGTTATTACTAAGACTTTTATCTTACTAAAACGACGAGTCTCGAGCACTTATTTATTTCAATATTTGAAATACAAAAATTGTATAATGAAGAACAAATACAGCCTCTTCCTTTGTTGGTTTTCTGCCTGTACCGCTTGTATGATGTCCTCTTATAGGAATAAATTCTTTTGCCAAATCAGTTAACTTATTTTTAGGATTTATTAAAGTATCTCCCCAAAAAGATAATTTTAATGGATCTGCAATAAAATCATTCACAAACTTACCTAACGTTGGTTTTTGATCCTGTGGAAAATATTTATTTTTAAATAAACCCTCAAGTGCATCAACACACCTAGAAACTGTTTTTTCATAATCAGGATTACGAGAGTAACAACTGTGCCAGGCTTCTTGAATTAAAGTGTTATTATCTAACACATCTTTTGAGGATTCTGTAACAATCTTAGGAACCCTTTCAACAATATCTGCAATTCCTCGCTGGTATTCTTGCAGATTAGAAGAATTAAGCATAACTGAATAAGCAGATCCTCCAGTAGATAGAATGTTCTCCATCTTTCTAGCCTCGCTTGGTCGTGCGTAATTTTGTAAACAAAGTTGAATAATGTTAATTGTTCTTTCTGGGTTTTTTAATACAAAATTTAAAAAATCTCTATGATCTCTTGGAAATGGAGTGGTTTCTCTAAACAACAAGTCAAGATTGTTTAAAAAATCTGGGCTAATTGCTTGATAAGAATCACTTGACCAAATACCAGCATTTCGCAAAACATCTTGAATCCAAGTTGATACAGGTATAAGTAAATACTGTGGAAATTCTCTAGTTAATTCTTTGGCATCAAATATATAATTTTGAGTTACTGGTTTAAATTTCATATGTATCTCGTGTTAGCTCAAGCTGGCTGCCAGAAGTGGAATCGAACCAATATTCACAGCTTCAAAGGCTGCTGTCCTACCATTAGACGATCTGGCAATATTTTTCTTTATGAGAATCTCTAGAACACTCTCACATAATGTCAAATTATTATATCAAAAATGCTGATAAAAACAA
>JBDKGJ010000040.1:0-11995 GCA_039798205.1 Candidatus Parcubacteria bacterium
CATCAGTACTAAATATAGTATAGCACATATATAAAATAAATGCAAATCTATATATTATCTTAGCTTATTTTTGATTTTTAACCAATCTTCTTTTAAAAGTCCATAAATATTCACATCGTGAATCTTTTCTGTGGCTTTAGATCTTGCGGCTTTTCTCTTTACGCCTTCCAATTTATATCCTAACTTTTCTTGGACACTATTAGAGGCTATATTATCTACATAAATATCGGTACCTAATCGTCTTAATTTTAATTTATTAAAAGCAAAATTGTTAACAGCTATCTTCGCTTCAGTTATATACCCCTGTCTCCAATATTGTTTATTAAGCCAAGACCCAGTCGTAGCTACTCCTGAAAAATAATCTATAGCGTGTAAACCGACCGAACCTATAAATTTTTTATCTTTTTTATGATATAAAGCAAAAACATAATTCGTGTTATCATTCTTTTTCTGTCTTTTAATAGATTTCTTTAGATAGTCTTTTGCGTCTTTTTCTGTATAAGGATAGGGTACCTTTTTGAGCCATTTAGAAACTTCAAAATCTCCTATCCCCTCTACCAAATCTTTCCAGTCGGATATTAAATATCCTCTTAATATTAATCTCTTTGTTTTTATTTCTTTCATAAATATATCTTATTATATCATTTACTCATGATGATATTTGCCGCCTCTAAGAATAGAAATATATCTATAAATCTGCTCTATGAGTATCACCCGGACAAGTTGATGAGGAAAAACTAATTTTGAAAGACTCAGGACTAAATCAGACTTATCTTTCACTTCGCGACCAACCCCAAATGCTCCACCGATTATAAAAATAATCTTCTCAACACCTACATTCATTTTTTCTTCAAAAAGATTTGCTAGCTCTTTTGTACTTTTTTCTTTTCCATTCTCATCAAGTAAAATCACAAAAATATGTTTACTTTCTTTTTCTAAAATATTCAAAATCTTTTCTGATTCTTTTTTGATTTGTACTTCTTTGTTATTATCATCTACACTATTTAATATGGTCCAAGATAAATCAAAATTTGCTTTGATTCTCTTTTCAAAATCTAAAATATAATTCTCAAGATTCTTATCATGCTTTTTACCAATAGTAATGATTTGGATTTTCATAAACTTATATTACCAAAATTTTAAAGTATTTGCTATAATCTCTTTATAAAAAGAGAAAATTATGAATCTGCTTGCAATAGAGACCAGCTGTGATGAGACAGCTATAGCGATAATGAATTTTGATAAAGAGCAAAATCTTGAAAAAGAGATTGAGTTTAAAGTGCTTTCAAATCATGTCTTATCACAAATAAATATTCACAGAGAATTTGGAGGGGTCTTTCCTAGCTTGGCTAAAAGAGAACATGCTAATAATATAGTTAAAATTTTTATAGAATGTCTAAAAGAAGCAGGGCTTTTCGTCGAAAAAGAAAAAGAAGACTGGGTAGAAAAAGTAGAGGGAAAGAAAGAAGAAATCAAAACTCTTTTGGAAAGAGAGTCTGAGATGTTTAGCGAGCTAGAAAAATTATTTTTAAGTATAGAAAAGCCAAAAATAGATGCTATAGCTGTCACGGCTGGACCAGGACTAGCGCCAGCTCTTTGGGTAGGAATAAATTTTGCAAAAGCTTTATCGATATTTTGGGATATAAAAGTTTATGCGACAAATCATATGGAAGGGCATATTGTAAGCAGTCTAGTCTCACCTATTGCAGAAAAAAAATATATAATCAAAAACTACCAAAGCCCCGCTCTTGCTTTGCTTATTTCTGGAGGACATACAGAAATAATTTATTTTGAAAAATTAGGAAATTACAAAAAAGTTGGAAAAACACTTGATGATGCGGTAGGAGAAGCCTTTGATAAAGTAGCTCGCTCACTAGATCTACCTTATCCAGGCGGGCCTGAGATATCAAAATTGGCAGCAGCTAGTAGACAAAATGACTTAAAAATAATACCAGAATTCAAATTGCCAAGACCGATGATAAACTCTAAAGATTTAAACTTTTCTTTTTCTGGTCTTAAGACTGCCGTGATTTATAAAATAAAAAAACTAGAAGAAGCTAAGACTCTGGAAAGAGAAGAAATAAAAAATCTTATAGCTCTAGACTTTGAAAATTCTGTGACTGAAATATTATTAAAGAAAATAAAAGACGCTATAGAAGAATATAATCCTAAAAGTCTAATGATTGGTGGTGGTGTGATAGCGAATACTCATATCAGAAATAGCTTTACAGATTTTGCGATTAAAGAAGATATTGATCTATACATACCGGAGAAATTCTTGACTGGCGATAATGCTTTTATGATAGGTACTGTAGCAATATTGAATATAATAAAA
The DNA here is from genome assembly GCA_039798205.1 of Candidatus Parcubacteria bacterium. Classification (GTDB taxonomy): domain Bacteria; phylum Patescibacteriota; class Minisyncoccia; order Phycocordibacterales; family UBA5272; genus UBA5272. The sequence continues at coordinate 2,336 of JBDKGJ010000040.1, forward strand.
GAAATTAAAGATACGCATCTAAACGATATAAAAGCTGATAGCAACTGGAGCGTAGAGAATCTATAAAAAACCTATCTTATTTTTAAGATAGGTTTTTATGTTTTTAATCTTTTTATTTTAAAGATTTTATGTACTCATCTATTTGAGGCTTTAATTCTGGCTTTATCTTGGCAAGATTATTTAATAAATATATAGCTCTATAATTGTTCCCCTCTTCCGCATAAACAGAAACGAGAAGCACGACAGAGGCAATGTCTTCTTTATTAATCTTTATATTATTTTCTAGTATTGCTATCAAGCGAGATGCTTTATTTTGAGCTTTATAAGCGTCGACCATGCTTTGATCAAAGGTTATGGATCCATCTGCTCCTTTCAGTAAGGCTTCTCCTGCATCAAAGTTCCCTGCATATAGATAAGTAAGAGCTAAAATAGATTTTGCAGGCTCATAACTCCTGTCAGAATCATACATTTCTTGTGCTACATTTTTTGCTTCTTCAAAATTATTCACCGCTAAAAGCTGCTCTATATACTCTGTAGAAATAGTCTGCTTCATAGGAGCAAATTCATGCGCCATCTTTCCATATTTTAGCGCCTCCTCATTTTCGTTTACACTTCTTAAGAAGGTAGAATAGATAGCGAGACTTCTAGGGTCTGGATTCTTAATAGTAATCAAAGGTAAATATTGCTCTTTCGTAGAAGAAATGAAATCAGATACTAATTGATAGATTGGCATATATTCTTCTGTCTCAGGTATATTTGCAGATCTAATCTGTTGTAATAGACTCAAAGTATTTTGAGCCATTTGCTCTCTACTTTCCATATTTGCAATTCCGCCAGCTTTGGCAGCCTTTTCAAACCCTTCAAGACTCCTTCTCATTGCGTCTAGTGAATTTTCATTTTCTCTTACCGCTGGGACTAGACCAACTATGATATTTCTATTTGCATTTATATATTTTATATTAAGCATGTAAAGTGTAAAGAAAAGACAGACCAAAACTACTGGACCAAAAACTAGTAGCTTGCTCTTTGCATTTACACTTTCTGTATAGACTTCTTGTTTTTCTGATTTTCCAAATCTTGTAGAGATATAAGCCAGTACAAAAAAGAATAATATATAAGAGATAAGATTATCAAATACAAATATATTATGAATAAAGTAAGCTACCAAAAGCCCTGTCAAAAGAGCTTTTTCTAAAAAGCTTTCGCGATCAATCTTTGATTTATTAGACCACATTGTAAATAATGCAGAAAAGTATAAAGCTAGATAAGCAAGCAAAGCCAAAATACCTCCAGCAATAAGCCAGTCCATGAACACATTGTGAGTCCTATCAAACCAAGGCTCTTGAGAATACATCCTAGGATCGTTGTGTTTTGCGAAAACATAAAAGTAATTGTCTTGTCCCCATCCTAGTATAGGACGCTCTTTAAATCCTTCGAGGCTCATTTTTATATTAAGTAGACGAGATGTGAATGTACCGTCATTTGATATCGCATAAAGATCTTTATAAGTAGAACTAGGATTGTATAGCTCGCTTCTTAAATCACCAATTTTGTGAGACACATTTATCGGATTGGCAAAAGAAGCCACTTTCGCTAATTTATTTAAAGTGCTAGAATTTTGGACTATATTAGTATTTTTAAGAGAAATTAAAGCGATAAAAATCACAACTATCCCGAGCACAACTCCAAGAGAGATCTTTCTCAAGGTCTCTATCTCTTTAAACTTCTTTCCTCCAAAATAAATAATTATTGCGGAAACAAAAACTCCAATCAAGAAACCGATCTGGGCGCCTCTTGTCTGAGTGTAATAAAGTACAATGAAATTCAAGATTACCATTAAAAGATACTTCCAGGAATTCTTATTTTTAGCTATCTTAGACTCCAAATAACTAGAGAAAAATAAGAAAATAAAAAACACAGAATATATGGCAAGGTAAGTAGAGTTTCCTAAAGAAGAGTCTAGCTGAGTACCTCCTTGAGAAGGAGCAAAGTATTTGCTTATCACATCTCTAAGAGATGGTAGATATTTCATCGGTGCAAATCCTTGCAAGCCTAAAAGTTGTAAGAATGCTAAAAGAATTACAGGTATATTGGAAATATATAAAACTCTTTTGAATCTAGACCAATCTACTTTGTTTTTAAACATTGAAACCATTATCAAGAAATAAAGGAATAGATGCGCGTGGCTAATAAATCCTTCCATTCTTTCAAAATTAGAAAAGAAAGCCCGAGTAGGATTAATAGAAAATATATCCGCTAGCAACAAAATAAAAATAAATGCAGAATATATATATAGTATAAGAGATTTTCTTGGTCTATAGCTCTTGTCTATGATCATGAGCATAAGCCATGATGCAGCAGCTATTTCTACTAATATTCTAAATGCAAAGTTTTTGCCTGTAATATATGGGAAAAGCATTGAGTTCCAGCTAGCATTGATTCCAAATCCAGAAACATAAAATGCAAGGAATGGGATTATAGAAATGGCTGTATATATTATCCATTTCAAAGACTTACTAATTTTTGTGTTTTTCATAATTAATTTTTGACTTGCTAAAATAGCACTTATTTTTTAATCTTAAAATTATATCACAATAAAACCCCTATAAACACTTCCCTTTTCCTAAATTTGTTGGATTTTAAAATTGACTTTAAATCTCCTTGACCATATATGTACCCAGAAGATGATATCCTAATTTTTTATAATACTCTCTTACGCCCACTCCAGCTATAACGGCTATTTTTTTATAACCTTTTTCTTTTGAAATTCTTTCAGCCTCTAGCATCAATCTCTTTCCAAAACCAACATGTTGTGACTGATCACCTTTCTCTCCAAAATTTTTCACTGTCCCGTAGACATGTAATTCACGAATAAGAGCGGTTTTGTCTATCAAAACTTTTAGGTTTTCATATTTTACTAACTCATTATCAAAATGATCATCTTGAAAACGTAATCTACAAAACCCAGCAAGTTTGTCATTATCATTTTTATTTATATATTCTAGGAAATATTCACTACCAAAATTCGTATCATATTTTGTGACTCTTAAGGCAAAATCTTTATCATCTATCTCTCCACCGCCTATTTCTCTAGCCCTTATATCTTGTTGGATAAAGCCATTCCTTTTCTGATAAGCATCTACCAATTCTCGCATATTTGACTTTTTACTACTTGCTAATATATATGTAGCTGGTATATCACGAATCATTCTTATCACTCTCGTATAATTCTTTATTTCTCTCTCGCTATCTGCAAGTATTCTAATAAGAGTATCATCATCATATGGTTCATACTTAAAAGGAACTATTTCTTTATTTTCATTCTTGTATTCCCTTTTTGTGAACATCTTGTAAAGAAGGCTAGTCTTTAATATTACACAAGGATAAATCTTAAGCATATCTGGGTGAAAATCTTTTGAATTGTAAAGTTCTTTGAACATCTCTACATCCATCTTTGGATTCGACTCTGGTAGATTTGGCATCATGTGATACACAAACTTAAATCCAGCTGACCGCATCATCTCTGTAGCCTCCGCGATACTTTCCCGAGTCATTTCTCTTTTATTAAAATCAAGTACATGTTGGTCAAGATGTTGAACACCAATTTCTATTTTTGTCACTCCTAAATAGCGAAGCCAATTAAGTGTCTCAAAATTTATATAATCTGGCCTCGTCTCAGTAGAGAGACCAATTATTCTTGACTGGGCTGTCTCATTTTCTTTTTGTAAATCTAAAAGGGACTTCAATTTAGAATCAACTTGTGAAAACTTTTGTCGGAGCCCTTTAGGGTTAAGAAAGTTTGAAGAAGTTGATTCTAAATTGATTTGTGTATTTTTATATTTATTTGCAGCGCGAAAAATCTCTTTTACAAACCATTCTTGATAATCTTTTTTATAATAATCAAAAGTTCCTCCAATAATTATAACTTCCAACTTATTTGTGGGGTGGCCATTCATTTCGAGAGCTTTTAGTCTAGAAGTCATCTGTAAATATGGATCAAAATTGTTAGCGAGAGCTCTCGCTGCAGCAGGCTCTTTTGAGAGATAGCTTTTTGGCATTCTGGCCTCTGTAGGACAATATATACACCTACCAGGGCAAGGATATGGCTTTGTGAGAAGAGATACTACTGTGACGCCAGAGTTGCTTCTAACTTTTAGTCTTTTTAAAATCTGTAAAATTTCTTTTTGTCTTTCTTCACTCAATATCTCTTTTCCCTCTTGTAGTCTTCGTTGAAAAAGGACGAGCATTTCGCTATTTGTCGGAGTCTTTGTCTTTCCTTTTTCGTGCGCCTTCTTTTCTAAATTAAAAATTTTTTTTGAAAATATTTTACTCCCTAAATAAGAATTTTTATTATTCATTTCGCCTCTTATATCCAGAATCTCTTTATACAAAACAGGCTCTTTTGTAATGAGTCTCTTAAGATTATCAAGATCTTTTTCGTTAAAAACTTTTGCGAAAATAGAGATTTTGTCATAATCCCTCTTTTCTTTAGAATCTCCTTTTAATTTATTCTTAAAAATCATAATATTTATATTATACTTTACCAAAAAAACGATATATATACAATAAAAAAACCACCCAGGTTTCAATAAAAATTGAATCCTTGGTGGTATCACAAACTAAACGTTTTCTTCTTTTTTGTCTCTTTCTTCAAAATAAAGTTTCGGGTCAGCTTTGAGATCTTTAAGCTGACCTTTTAAAGAATTCAATAAGAAAGAAGACTTCTGAAAAACAACACTATCTTCTCCTTTTACCGTCTCGAGATAACGCTTTTTATCGCCTATCTCAGACTTGAGTCTCCTTTTTTCCTGGAAAAACTTTTCCCTGCTTTCTTCACTGCCATACCTGTTTTTCCTATATCCATCTATAATCAAATTATGGAAGATACTAGCCAAAAAAGAAATGGCTAGCCAAGAAAAAACTTTATCTGTTTCTCTTCCTGTTAATTCACCAGAACTAATTCCGGTTAAAAAAACTGCGAAGAAAAAATAGATGGCATAGAGAAAAGAAATAAAGAAAAGATGCCCAACGAAAAAGAAAAAAAATACGAAGGGTACACCTAATAATGAAAGTGGCCCTTTTCCCAAAAAAGCATCTCCTTTTATCACCTCTTTTATTGAAGAGATAAAAGAAAACACAAAACTAAGTACCAAAACAAGGAAGGATGAAATCAGAAAAGCTTGTCCCATTTTTAATTCTGTCGCAAAAAACGGAGATTTGTCTAAACTTCCTAAAAAAACAAATTCCAAGATGAAATTCATGATTTTTTCGGAATAAAAGACATTGGAGAAAATAAAGACCACTCCTAATACCTTCATCCAGTCTTTTAGGAAAAATTCTGATTCTTCTTTATCTTTGTATTTAGAGGCTACATGCCTCAAGAATAATGACGCTATACAAATAGCGAACAGTAAAGCAAAAAAACTATTCATTTTCTTTATTTTTTAGATTTTAAAAAAATTGTTTACCGAAAGAGAGAATATCACATTTAAAATATTAAGTCAAAGCAAAAAAGATATTAAGAAGACTAATTTACTACATTTATAGTATAAATAGATACTGAGCTAGAGTTAGAATTCTCTTTTAGATAGACTTTTATTCTACTTCCTGCTAGACCCCAAGTATTGCCATTATAGATAGTGAATACCCACTGACCTGTAATATTCATAACCTCATAAAAATTTTTTAAGATACCTTCTGCTACAGGAGCGTAATTGGCAGAATTGCTACAATCTGCATTATTTAAAGTTATACATATGAATGGTCTAGTAGAAAATGTATTGTAAGTAAAGTAGAGATTATTTTTTTGAGTGATAGACATATTTCCTCCTTGAGAAGAGAGAATGTTTGTAGTTTGTGTATTATTTATAGTCGTAGCAGGAGATGTATTTGTTGTAGGAGTTACAGAGACATAGGAAGGAGTGGTGGGAGTAGTCTTTGGTACCGTACTAGCGGCTGTAGAAGCTTTTGTAGCAGGAATTACTGTAGTTTTTGCAGTGGTAGTTGTCACTTTTGATGAAGCGACTGCCTTTACTTTTGAAGGAGAGACTGGCTTGTCTACATAGACCATCTGCTTTGTACAGGTAAGCTCATTTATTATTTGCCTAGTCTCTTCATTTGTAGATCCTGTGACTTCTAGCTCATTTCTATATTGAAATTTTCTTACAGCAAGATCTGTAGCCCTTCCAAAATATCCTGTAGCGCCGTATTCTAGGTATCCTCTATCAGTAAGATAGCTCTGTAGGGCAGATACTTCATTACCTGAAGAAGCGTCTCTTGAACCATATAATAGATCTCTGGAGAGTACTACACAATACTTATAATCTGTAGGATCAAGATTAACAAAAGCCCCATAAGCAAGAGATGGGTCAAAATTTATAATAGTTTCTGGCTTGCTTACTATATTTGTCTGACTTTGATTTATCATGGGATTGTTATTAACCATGCTAGGAGTAGAATTGTTATTCATCAAGCCCTGCTGGAGAGTTGGCGCTTGAGTATTGGTATTTCCTGATGTCGTTCCTACAGGACAAGAATATATATCATCTATCACGTAAGCAACATTGCCAGATCCATCGAGACAAGTCATAAGACCGGCTTTTGCGCTTTCTATTTTTAAAGAAAAAGAAAACACAAGGATAATCAGAATCCCATACGCAAATCTATAAGATAATTTATTCTTTAAAAACATACCGATGATTGACTTTTTATCTATCTCTAGTATATCAGACTTTTAAACCACTTAACTATACCAATATCCACATCCTTAACTTCTTTCTTCTCTTGTATTTCTGGGTCTTTTTTAATATCTTGTTTCCCAAGTATTAGCTTTTTTATTACTTTTGTATCCGTTGATTCTATAAAGTTTCTAGCGGGAGTTTGCTTGTTACTGACTTCTGTTTTAATTTCCCTTTTTATTTCTGTAGAAATAGTCTCTGAGATAGACTTTAGAGGAGCTGTGGACCAGCTAGTAGAAGTAGAAGTCGTAGAATTAATATTTAAATTATTAAAAAAAGAAATCAGAGGATTTTTGTTGGGAAAATGTAAAGATACATTATAAGCTGGCAGCTTGAAGCCCATTGATTCACCAGAGAGATGTACTACACTCTTTTTACCAATCATAAAATTCTTTGGAATCTTATAAAAGGTATTATCTAAGTTTAAATAAAAATTAGATAAAAACAAATCATAGTCAGTATCATTAAAGAGATCAATAAAATTTTCTTTACCTCCTGCTCCGACTTTAAGTATTTTTAGATCTGGATTAATGACTTTCACATTCATCCTGGCTTGCCCACCACTAGTATATCCATCTGCTGTAGCTATTAAAATATATTCTCCAGGATATATATAATGATGCTTGACATCTTTTCCAAATTTCTCCCCACCATCTCCAAAGCTCCAATTAAAATCAAGTCCTGATAATAAACTACCGTGAGAATCTGTAACCTTTACTGTATAATCCGCCTCTGCTCCAGCTGGGACCACTCTGTCACCAGGCAATAATACATTTATATCACCGTATTTGTTTTGATTATTAACAGGTACATATACATAAACTGTATTTATAATTGTAGTCGAAGTAGGATTAACTATAGTGGTAGTAGATGTTGTAGAAGTCGTATCTCCGCCACCCTGGCCGTTAGGACACGATACTCCCCCGTAAGAAAAACAAAAATATGTTTGGCTATTGTCAGAGTTTATTATAGATATATAGCCACTAGTCTTATCTAAAGAATATGTACTTTTAAAGGCTTTTTCAGCGGCCGCTGGAATATTTGTAGAGGGAGAAATATAAACTGTGCTACTTGATCTAAACAAAGTGTCTCCTTGTAAAATGTTTATACTATGTTTTGTAGTATCTTTTGAATCCAAGACTTTGTAGTCATTGGAAGTGAAATCAGAAATATCTGCTCCGTCATTAAAAACCTCAATCCAACGATCATTATTGTTGCTGGCGCCGTAATTGACATTTTTTATTTGCAAAGCAAAAACCCCTATAAAGGAAAAAATGGTTATAAAGAAAAATAAATAAAAAGAACGAAATAAATATTTCATAAAATTAAAAAATGAAAACACAAACTTATAATAAAAATATTTTATCATAAAAACCGCCCCTTACTTTTAAGAGACGGCTTTATGAAGTGGAAATTTAGTTTAAAATCCAGATTGTATAATTCAAAATCGACGCAAAAGTAACCCATGCTATATATGGCACGAGAAGCCAAGCTGCGAGTTTTGAAACTTTTGAAAACGATATTATGGTGAATAAAATAAAAATCCAAAGGATTATTATCTCAACGAATGCGGCTCCTGGATTTTGTAATCCAAAGAATAATATTGACCAGATTATATTGAGTAAAAGCTGGACTAAAAACATAGTCATACCCGTTTTTACATTTTTCATTTTAAAACCTTTTTTCCACACAAGGAAAAAAGCTAATCCCATCAAAAAGAAAAGTAATGTCCAAACTGGAGCAAATACAGAAGATGGAGGAACCCAGCTCGGCTTCACAATATCAGCATACCAGGTAGGAATATTAGGCATAGTGAAGATAGAACCGATAAGCCCTGTACCTTCTGCTATTATGATCGATACTAGAAATTTAAAAGTATTGCTAAATTTCATATTTTAAAGAAATACAGCAATAGCCATAATTGTAAAGTTTATAAATGAAACTACACACCAAGTACAAAATGCACGAAGTACAAAAGCTTGGATAAATAAAAAGTAAAGTGAAAACAAAAATCCAAAACCCACTAAAAACTTGATAATAGGAAATACTGCCCAGCCACCTGTAAAGCCTATAGCCAAAATAAATATTAGGAGATACATTATAAATCCTAAAATGGAATTTGGAACTCCAAATGTTTTGCTTTGCTTGCTATGTTGAACTTTATAGCACCACTCTTTTGGGAAAAATGGACAAGCCACATTTGTACCTTTTATCGTGTGATAAATAAGATAAAGAGTGTCCAATAAACCTATAATGCTAAACACATACAAAATGTTAATAGTATTCATATATTTTATTAATTATATCTATATTATAACACCGACTTTAAAATCTAAGATAGATTTTACTTTAACGCAAACTTGAAATAGAATCTAAAGATTTTTGTAAAGATTCAGATATTATACCTGTTGACTCACTTATCATAACTCCACCATTTTTTAAATTAGTAATCACTATGGTTAACATGCGATTACTTTTAGTTGCGAATAAACGAGAGCCTGTACTCATTGCTGAATTGATAGCCCAGCCATTAATAGATAATTCTTTCTTATAATAATCCATCACCGTCTGCTCACTATCAGAAGTAGTTAAAGAAGCCAAAAAACTAGCTTCAGTGCCAACGACTTGTGAATCTACAAATGTGGATTGTGTAATCTCAGCATTAGGATAGACTGGAGCATCTGATGGCCAACTATCTAGTAATTTACCAGTACTATAAGTCCCATTTGCGAGACCATTTTCGCTTTTTACAGTTGTCGAACCATCAAAATTCTTTGTAACTTCAGCTTTATACCCTCCAACATTTACACTGCGAGAAAAACCTCCTTTTAGAAAAAAAGCAAGGATAATAAGTACTAAAACCCCGATAATAATATAAAGCACTTTTTTGGAACTATTACCTACTTTATTTATTGTATTCATA
>JBDKGJ010000041.1:0-6384 GCA_039798205.1 Candidatus Parcubacteria bacterium
GCAATGCAAAATTATAATAAAGGCTCAACACATTTTAAATATCACACAGTGAGAGAAGGATTTAAAGGTATGAACAGTACCTTTTGGAGTCAGAGAGTGGCAGAAGGACTTGATAAAAAATTGCCATTAAGACCAAGGGAAACAGTAAAAGCTATTCAGCATGATATGTTAGCAATCACTAAATTTAGTATAAAGGAAGGAATTGAAGATGTGAGGGCGATTTTTATTAAAAAAGGAACTGTGGTTATCTTTGATTCAAATGGACATATCACAGCCATAAAAGAGTGTACCAATCCAGTATTAACTAGTCACACTATATGCCCACCTTGCCCACCAGGAAGTGAAAAGATAGACACTTATAATTAAGGTGGCTATTGTAGGAGATGGGGATAGTTTGTACTTGACAAAAATAGGTATTCAAGATACAATTATATTATTAATATCATTAATTTAATAAATTAAAAAATTATGAAAAAAGAATCATTACTAAAAGTCATTTTACTAGGCATTATTGCTTTTAGTATATTGTTTGCTGTTAATAACACAGTAAGAGTATCTGCTCAATACGATAATGGTGGGTACTGGAATAATAATGATTATTGTCCAGGGTGTAATACCTCTCCTGATAACTATGGGTATGTACAATGTAGTGATGGTTCTTGGGTTACTAATATTTACTCTTGTCCTACAACACAAACTCCAAACAATAACTACGGATACGTACAATGTACTGATGGTTCTTGGGTGACAAATATATATTCTTGTCCAACCACACAAAGTCCAACAAACAATAATTATGGCTATGTGCAATGTACTGACGGAAGCTGGGTTACCAATATCTACGCCTGTCCTACTACACAAACTCCAAACAATAATAACTATGGCTATGTACAATGTACTGATGGAAGCTGGGTCACGAATGTAAACGCTTGTCCTGTAACTCCAGTTTATAATAATACCGGCTATCGCTGTACAGATGGATCTTATGTATCTTATTCTTGGCAGTGCCCTGTGACATACAATCAGCCAAATTATAATTACCCAGTATATCAGCAACCTGTTTACCAACAGCCTATATATCAACAACCTATCGTTCAACAACCAATTTATTATCCAACACCCCAAGCTCCTCAGACTCAAATGTGTTGGAATGGAAATGTAATACCAGTGTATCAATCTTGTCCTCCTCAGTATCAGACATGTCCTAATGGACAAGTAGTATTGTTTTCTCAAGTGTGTCCGATCACTACTCAAGTTTGCTGGGATGGATCTACTATACCAATAAATCAAGCGTGTCCTGTAAGAACACAAGTATGTCCTAATGGACAGATAATACCTATAACCCAGACTTGTCCTGCACAGATGCAGACTTGCTGGAATGGAGCAGTGATACCTGTAAACCAAACATGCCCTGCACAGTATCAAACTTGTTGGAACGGGATAGTCATACCATTAACTCAAGCATGTCCGGTAAAGACTACTACCACTGTAGTTGTCACTACAGTAGAAATTAGAAATCACTCTGCCATCACAGATCTCGCGACCAAGGTAGGTGCTACCAGTGCTGAGTGTAATGGAGTCGGGCTCATAGCAGGAGGAATATCTTCTGTAGGATGGTTTGAGTACGGTAGTACATTGGATGTAAATAATACTACCAACTCTGCCTCAATCGGATCTTCTTCTCATGCTTCATTTTCAAATATGATAACAGGTCTCAAGCCAAACACTACATATTATTGTAGAGCAGTGATAGCTAATAAGGACGGCACATACAGAGGAAAAATAGTGTCATTCAAAACTTTGGGAGAGACAAAAAAGAAAGTAATATACGCTGCTCCAAAAGCTACCACAAAGACAAAGCCAAAGACCAAGATAGAGTTCGTCTGCTCTGACGGATCTATAGCAGTAGCAAGGACAGTAGAGATTGCCAATACAATAAATGCTGGAGGAAAATTGATTTCAGTAAATATAGAGAGAAATACTCCAAATCTAAATCAAGGAGCAATAGTTAATTATAGAATAACTTTAACCAATAATTCTGATACAGCTCTTACTGGCGTAGAAGCAAAGATAGTCTTGCCAAGCGAGCTTAGCTTCGTAGACGCTACCTCAACAGGAGGGGTGACAATAAAAGATAATGTCATGACAGTGCCTATATCTAATATGAATGCGAAAGAGGTAAAGACGTTTATTCTTCCTGCAAAGGTTGCCAATAGTGCTGAGATAGGAAAGACAGTCGTCACCACGGTATATGTATCTTACAATTTGCCAGTGACAGGTCCAGAGGTAGTGAAAGATGAAGTGTCTGCGTACATGGTAGCAAATATTGTCGGAGGAGATGAAGTAGCCGATGGAAAGGCTTCTGATAAAAAGTCTCTAGCATCAATGCTATTTCCTCAGTCGCTTCTTGGATGGCTAGTACTATTTGCAATCATTCTTATAATAGTCGTCCTTGTCATGAATATTCGCAAGTGGATTCTCGAAAGAAGAAAAGAAAAAGAAGAACATACTATACATCATCATATAGCTTAAAACAGTTAAATTTTATAAAAAATGAGATTCAAAAAATCTCATTTTTTATTTTTATTTATTTCTGATATATTTAATTTATGGAAAAATATTTTAAAGATATAGAAGAAAAAGATTTGCCTAAAGTAGCCGAAGAAGTAGCTAGCTTTTTGGAAGATTTTTTTAAAAAAGAAAATAAGGCTTGCATAATATTCCTCATAGGAGATCTCGGCGCTGGCAAGACTACTTTTACAAAGACTATTAGTAAATTTTTAAATGAAAAAGAAGATGTCATTTCTCCTACTTTTGTTTTGAGAAAAGATTATGAAAGATTCATTCATATAGACGGATATCGATTTGAAAAAGAAGAAGAGGCGAAGGCTCTAGCCCTTGAGCTTGAAGTAAATAAAAAGGGCCAAGCAATATTTATTGAGTGGCCAGAGAGATTTGCTTCTTTTTATAATCTAGAGCCAGATATCAATATAGTTTTCAGCCATAAAAATGAAGATACCAGAGATATTTCTATAAATTTTCGATAAATGCTAAAATGTATTTATGAAAAAGAGATTGGTGCTTCTAGATTCTCACGCTTTACTTCATAGAGCTTATCACGCTATGGTAGGATTTTCTACTTACGACGGCAGGCCTACTGGAGCACTCTTTGGCTTTATAAAAATGATTTTGAAGATCCGAGACGAGCTAAAGCCGGACTATGTGGTAGCCTGCTTTGACAGAAAAGAGAGTACATTCAGGCACGAAGCTTATGAGAACTACAAAGCTCATAGAGCAAAATCCGATGATGAGCTAGTTTCGCAGATAGTAGAAGCGCCGAGAGTGTGTGAGGCTCTTAATATACCAGTCTACTCTCTTGCTGGATTTGAAGCAGACGATCTTCTTGGGACAATAGTAGAAGAGCTAAAGAAAACAAACTTTAAAATAGGAGGACAAGAGATAGAAATATTCGTAGCTTCTGGGGATATGGATACTATGCAGCTCATAGACAAAGAAAATAATGTAAAAGTCTATACTCTCAAAAAAGGCCTGGGCGAAACTATAGTCTACAAATATGATGATGTAGTAAAAAGATTTGCTTTTACTCCAGAGCAGATACCAGACTTTAAGGGTCTTCGCGGAGATGCTTCTGATAACATTATAGGCATAAAAGGTATTGGAGAAAAGACAGCTACCAATCTTCTTTCTTTATTTTTTAGTATAGAAAACATGTATAATATCCTTCACAAAGATAGAGAAGAATTTATAAATATATCTAAGAGTAAAAAAGAATACAAAATAACAGATAGAATTATAAAGCTAATAGAAGAAGGAGAAGAGGAGGCACTCTTCTCCAAAGGGCTCGCCACGATAAGAAAAGATGCTCCGATAGATTTTAAGATGCCAGAGAAAGAATGGTTAAAAGATTTTGATGATACTTCATTTATAAAAGTCTGTAATGAATTCGAGTTTAGAAGCTTTAGAAATATTCTTAAACCAAAATCTGAAAAATTAGAAAGAGAAGAAAGTGAAGAGCCTAGCGGGAGACTTAATATCGGTGGCTTTTCTTTTGATGAAGAAATAAAAGAAGAAAGTGAAATAGAGAGTCTAGACGATCTCAAGATAATGACTAATTTATTAAATAGTGAGATCGCTAATCCTGATGCAGAAAAGATTTTTGATTTTACGAATACTTCTGACGCAGAAGAAGCAAGAGAGTTTCTTGAAAAAGAATTACAAAAAGAAAAGCTATTTGATCTTTATAATCTTGTCGAAAAGCCACTAATAGAAATATTGAGAGACATGAAGAAAAACGGCATCAGACTAGATACAGATATTCTGAAAAATCAAAGTATTCTTTTGCACGGAAGATTAAAGGGGGTAGAAAGTAGAATCTTCAAAGAAGCAAAAGAAGAATTTAATATCTCTTCACCAAAACAGTTGGGATTTATTATTTATGAAAAGTTGAAGCTAGGAGAAAAAATAAAAAAGACTGCCAGCGGAGCCCTATCTACAAATGCTGGCGAGCTTAATAAACTGAAAGATTCTCATCCTATCATCACCGACATTCTCGAATACCGAGAGCTAAGCAAATTACTTTCTACTTATATTGACTCTTTGCCTACATTTTTAAAAGACGATGGACGTATTCATCCGGATTTTATCCAGACAGGAGCCGCTACGGGTAGATTTTCTTGTGAAAATCCTAACTTACAAAATTTACCAGTAAAAAGTGAAGAGGGAATCTTGGTCAGGAAAGCATTCTTAGCAGGAGAAGGCAAGAAGCTAGTTTCTCTAGACTATTCACAGATTGATCTGCGGAGTGCGGCCATACTCTCCAAAGATCCAAGTCTAGTAGATATTTTTAAAAAAGGAATAGACGTTCATACAGGTGTGGCAGCAAAAGTTTTTAAAGTAAAAGAAGACGAGGTGACGAGTGAGATGAGAAGAAAAGCCAAGACTATTAATTTTGGTATATTGTACGGAATGGGAGTGTCGGCGCTCAAAGATTCGATGAAGGTAGAGAGGAAAGAAGCTCAACAATTTTTTGATGAATACAAAGCAACATTTCCTGTGCTTATGAATTATTTACAAAATGTAAAATCTTTCGCCGAAGAGGTTGGCTATACAGAGACTATTCTTACCAGAAGAAGACAGATCCCTCTTTTAAGGTCAAAGCTTCCATTTTTGAAGGCACAAGGGGAAAGGATAGCCATAAACGCTCCTATACAAGGGACAACAGCTGATATATTAAAGCTTGCTATGCTGGACGTAGATGAATACATAAAGATGAATAATCTCTCAGAAAAAATAAAGATCTTGCTTCAGATCCACGATGAGCTTGTGCTAGAGATAGACGTAGATATTGCAGAAAGGGAAGGAGAAAAGCTCAAAAGTATTCTGGAAAATGTTTTTAACAAAAGATTTAATGTGTCTGCATGGGAAGATCTCTTTTTGAAAGACACATTTGTAAAAGAAGTACCGATAAAGGCCGACATGAGGATAGGGGATAATTTATTTGAATTAAAATAAAAATATGTTTTTTATTATTTACGGCACAAGCTTTAAAGAAAGAAAGTTAGCAAAAGAAAAGATAGCTAGCTTCCTCTCTAAGAAAGGGATAGAAGAAGAAGCATTACTTATTCCTCCCAAAATCTCCAAAGATAATTTTACTTTACTCGAGAGCTATATCGGTAACACTTCTCTTTTTGGTGAAAAAATGAAAGTCTATCTTGACGATCTACTCGGAAGAGAAGATTCCAGAGAATATCTTTATAAAAAATTGAAAGATCTAGTAGAAAGTGAAAATATATTTATCGCGGATGAGCCGTTTGCTCTTCCCGCTTCTTTTCAAAAGATCTCGAGAGATCTCGCAAAGCTCGGAGCCGAGAAAAATGCTTTTGATGCTTCAAGCCAAAAGAAAGAAAAGGATATTGAGCCATTTTTTCTTGCTGAGCTTATAGAAAAGAGAGACAAAAGATCCGCTTGGCAAGAATGGAAAAAGATTTATCTTGAATGGGGAGACGATGAAGCCCAAGCCCTCCACGGAGCGATATGGTGGAAATGGAAAATGATATATTCGGCATTTTTGGATGGAGATAGGAAAAATTATTATAAGTTATACAGACTCGTAGAAAGAGAAATAAATTATTCTGAAGAAGAAATAAAAAGTTTTGCTAGAGAATTGTCTCTAATGGCCATGAGGGCTAATAATGGAGAAATAAATCTGATGAGAAGCCTAGAAAAGTTTATCCTGAGTATATAAATAAACACAACTTAACAGGCTTGACAAGGCTATTTGTAAGGAGTATAATATTAATATCAGTGGGTTAATAATTGTTATTATAATTTAAAATATATGAAAAAAGCTTTATTTACAATGTT
>JBDKGJ010000042.1:0-3140 GCA_039798205.1 Candidatus Parcubacteria bacterium
TTTCTTTGAATAAGCTCTATACTCTTTTTTGCGTCATCTTCTCTTTCTTGAACTGGAATTGGTTTTGCTAATACAATATTTCTTGAATACACTAATTTCTTTCCTTCTTTATCTAATTTCGGATTACCCCATTCATCTTCTTCACCTTTATCTTTTTCTTTTATTGTCCACCTCTTTTTAAATTTATCTAACTCTATCTTTACTAGATCAGTAAGTTTTTTAACACCTTCTTTTTCCTTATTTTTTTCTATACTATAGATATCATTCCATTTGTTTGCGTCTCTGATTATTATCTGATGAAAAAAGTATTCTCCCTTTCCTATTGCTCCCATTTGCTCTATGAGATAAGTAATAGGATCGTGCTTGAATATTTCTTTCGGATCTTTATCCAGACCCCAGTCTTTATAGGTCTTTATGGGATACATATCACCGGAATATGTGAGTTTGTCTATTACGCCTTTTTTTTCATCCCCGACTTCTATGTCTTTTGATTCTTTTGACAGCTTCCAGGTTGTGCCCCAAAAGGCTGGCATACTTTTGTCATTATGCACTACCTTTAAAGGTACCTTATCCATATAGTCACCTTCTAGAGGGACTACTTCTACAGTAGGATATTGAGAATAAATAGCCGCTTCTATTCTTGGTTTAAATTTTTTCTCTATCCTCATATAAAAATGTATTACCCCTTCGAGAGAAGCTATCTCAAGGGACGCTGTGTTCGGCATAGCGCCAAGCCAATTTTCTTTTCGCCAATTTCCAAGCCCTCCACCTTCTATAAGACTTCGAAGAAATAACTCTGCAGCTTCTGGACTTTTATTAATCTCTCTTGGGAGCTTTATCTCTAAGAAAACCCATTCTATCTTTTTTTGAAAAACTGTATTGATGTAAAGCATCCAGAACTTCCAAGTATAGGCTAAAAGAAGAGTAAACAGAGCGCAATATATAAGAAAGAGACCAATATCTATAATTATTTGAAGATTCATATTGATATATATATACTAAAATTATAACACAAAATAAAAATACCCATTTTGTGGGTATTTTTATTATTTAGCTATACTTACTTTATAAAATATTTTCCATCTTTGTCCTTTTTGAAGTATTTCGGATCTTGAAGATTAATAATCACAGTATTTGCTTTTACCAATCTCTTTTCCAACACTTTGCCTACTATCTCCATCTTGGTCATTGGTTTACCATTTTCTTTTAAAATCTGAGTGATAACATCTCTCACGACTCCAGCTGCGTGACCCCACTCTTTTAGTCCATACATTCCACGTCCGACTAAGACGAATCTTTTATCTTTGATTAGCTCATTGTGACAAGTTGCAACATTTGTCTTTTTCTTAAAGATTTTTGTGATCTCTTGAGCAACTTCTTTAAAATGCATCGGCTTACCATTCTTTCTAACGACTAAATATGCATAATCTTTTACTCCGCGAGCTTTGATATGAGGAGAAGTAACCTTTCCCCATTCTCCTAGATCATTCTTTCCTACCATTTTTGAAATAGATAGATATCTATGAATTGTATCTTTGTTGTTTTTGTATTCATCTACCAATTGATCTAGATTTGTGACGAATTTTTCTAAGATTTCTCCTTCTTGAAGAAGCTCCTCATCATCTATTGATGTGTGTAATTTGTTTAGTGAGTCTTTGACATGATCAGAAAGAATATCATCTATGCTCCAGTGTGAGTGAAAATCATCTGATTCTTTTATTTTAGTGAAATGCCCTCCAATGACTAGATATAAGTTTACATGATTTTGAATGACTTTATCTTTTGATATATGATTCATAAGAGTATCTTCATGGACTACTGAGCCAAGCTCTTGAATTATGTCTCTTAGTTCGTCAAAGACAAAAGAGTTCTCTTTATATTCTGGAGATTTTTTGATAGTAGAAAGAGCAAAGTTTTCAATCTGTCTTACTCTTTCACGAGTGATATCATAATTTTTACCTATAGCTTCTAGTGTCATTCTCTTTTCATTCTCAAGACCATATCTATTAGTCACTATGTCTCTCATGCGTGGATTTAAAGAAGAAAGAAACTTTTTTGAAATTTGTTTTGGCTTAAATGAAATTGTTGATGATGTTTCTGTCATAAATTTTAATAAATTAAATTAACAATTAATAAAGTCTCACTAAACTTATATTTCTATATATATCTATACTACTACAACTTGACAAAAAAGTCAAAATTGATAATCCACAGCTAAATAACTATATTTATAAGGCGATTTTTGACTATTATTATTTTCTTAATATCTGATTCAGATATTATATATTTTTTATAAATATCTGTATTTTTTACTAATTCTTTTATTTCTTCTTCTTGTGTGTTTAGCTTTACGTGAAATGTCCCTCTGAATTTTCCAGAAATTTGAATACTCATTTCTATTTCTTCTTTTATTATTTTTTCTTTATCATATTCCGGCCAGCTTGATGTATGAATAGAATTTTTATTTTCCAAGATATCTTGCCAAATCTCTTCACAAATGTGCACTGCGAATGGAGAGATAATCTGTATAAATTTACTAAAAGTGTTTTTAGAGATGCTGCTACCCTTTTTTATCTCTTCTTCAAAAGTATTGATGCAGATCATGAGTTGAGCTATAGCAGTATTAAACCCAAACTTCTCAATATCATCACCCACCTTTTTGATGGTCTCATTTATAACTCTCTCTACTTCTTTTGAATCATTTGCTTCTTGATTTAGATTTATCTTTTCAGCGAGATTATAAACCCTCTCTAAAAATCTCGATACTCCTGCCATGCTACTTGTATTCCAAGCAATAGACTTTTCAAATGGACCCATGAACATTTCATAAGTACGCATAGCATCAGCTCCGAATTCTTTTACCACATCATCTGGATTTACAACATTATTGTATCTCTTACTCATTTTCTTTCCATCTTCTGCCATGATGAGTCCTACTGTTTGAAGTTTATTAAATGGCTCATCATAAGATACCAATCCTTTATCAAAAAGATATTTATGCCAAAAGCGAGCATATATGAGATGCCTCGTCGCATGCTCTGCTCCACCCACATAAAAGTCTACCGGACTCCAATTCTTTTCTAATTCTTTATTTACAAATTCATTATCATTTTTTGGATCAATGTATCTCAAATAATACC
>JBDKGJ010000043.1:0-6278 GCA_039798205.1 Candidatus Parcubacteria bacterium
ATATATCTACAAAATACAAATATATAAACATATGTCAACAACTTTAATTTTATTAATAATCCTAGCTATAATAATCTTTTATTTTATAGCTGTTTATAATGGCTTTATAGCAAAGGTAAACCATGTCAAAAATGCTTGGAGTGATATCGAGGTACAACTAAAGAGGCGTTTTGACCTTATTCCAAATCTTATAAACACTGTAAAAGGAGCGGCAAATTTCGAGTCTTCTACTCTTGAAAAGGTCGTAGAAGCTAGAAATAGCGCTATGAGTGCTATGACAGGCGGAAATAAAGAAGAAATAGCAAAAACAGAAAATGCTCTCTCTGGGACGCTAAAATCACTTTTTGCACTATCAGAAAATTATCCTGATCTAAAGGCTACCGGCAATTTTGCAAATCTTCAAATGGAGCTTTCTGACACAGAAAATAAAATTCAAGCAGCAAGACGATTTTATAATAATGTTGTCATGGATCTGAATACAGCTATCCAGGTCTTCCCGGGCAATATAATAGCTTCTATATTTGGATTTAAAGAAAGCGAAATGTTCAAGCTTGAAGAAGAAGCAGCTAGGAATCCAGTCGAAGTTAAATTTTAATAATTAATTTTCTAAAAATAAATCTATGAAAAAGTGGAATAATTTTTTTGGCTCTAAATTAAATACAGTACTACTTCTAGTTCTCATTATACTTATGATAGTAGCTTTGAGATATATGTATGCCAACCCAGAGGTGTATAGACAAAATTTTTTAACAGAGCAAAACGAAAGATATACAGAAAATTCTTATATAAATAAAAAAGAAAAAGAATTAAAGCCAGAAATAAAACAAGAAATATCTTTAGATCTTTCTACTTCATATGCACAAACTTATAAAACTATTTTCTCTGAAGCTTTTAAAAAACCGGCAAATTTTAATAGTCATTATGTGGTAGCTAGTTATGGATGTGGTTCCGGATGTATGGGATATGGAATAATCGACAAAGAAACAGGAAAAGTATTTCAGGGTCCTTCAGATGATTACGGTGGAAATTTTCAATTACCAGTAAATTTTGAAAGTACAAGGTACTCACTTTCTGGCGATCTATTTAAAGTCGTAGGGTATTCTTCTATAAATACATATAGATTTGATGGTACAAAATTTATATTGTTAGATTAATCTAATTTATTATTTATGGCATTATCTCTTTATAGACAGCAATCAAAAAATGTTTGGAAGACGTGGCTTTTCATGTCTCTATTCGTTGCGATATTTGCGTCCATAGGATTTGTGCTAGCTTATGTATATCAAAATATAAATATTTTTTACATAGCTATAGTATTTTCTTCCGCAATGAATCTATTTTCTTATTGGTATTCTGACAAGATTGCTCTAAGTATGGCTGGCGCTAATGAGATAAATAGATCTCAGTATCCAGAATTTTGGAATATTGCAGAAAACCTAGCTATTACCGCAGGCCTTCCTATGCCAAAGCTGTATGTCATAAATGATCCTATCCCAAATGCTTTTGCGACAGGTAGAAACAAAAATCATTCTGCCGTAGCAGCTACTTCTGGTCTACTTTCTATGCTTAGTAAGACTGAGCTAGAGGGTGTGATAGCTCACGAGATGAGCCATATTCAAAATAAAGATATTCTTATTTCTACAATTGTAGTTATTATGGTTTCTGCAATCACATTTTTAGCTCAAATATTTAGATTTGGATTTGGAAGATCTTCCGACGGAGAAAGTAGAGGTGGGGGATTGGCCCTTATTATATCTATATTAGCGATGATTTTGGCTCCAATAGCCGCGACTATTATTCAGCTAGCTATTTCCAGGAAGAGAGAATTCTTAGCAGATGCTTCCGGGGCTCTTCTCACAAGATATCCTGAAGGTCTAGCTTCTGCACTACAAAAGATTTCTCAATTTCGTCAGCCTCTCACACACGCAAATAGTGCTACAGCTCACATGTATATTGTGAATCCAATGGGCCTCAATGCGGTAGGGGGAGACGAAGAAAAGATTTCTTGGTTTAGTAAATTATTTATGACTCATCCACCAGTAGCAGAAAGAGTAAAAGCTCTGCTTGGATAAATTAAACTAAAAAATAAAATCGGACGTCCGTCCGATTTTATTTTTAGTCTAAAAAGATTTTATTTTATTTTCTTTTTTGCTACTGCCTTTTTAGCTACGACTTTTTTAGCTTTTGGTTTTTCTTCTTTTGTTTCTTTTTCTGTGCTTACACTTTTTTGAGAAGATTTTTCTAGAATAGATGCCAATCTGTCTAGCTTGGTATTTATTTCTTCAAAATATTTTTTAAGATCTGTCTCTTTTGGAGAAGAATATTCTTTTTTTGGCTCTCTGTCAAAGCTTTTTCTCTCTCCTCTATTGTCTCCACCTCTAAAATTATCTCTTCCACCTTCTCTTTTTCCACCAAAGCATTCATCACAAAATACTGGTTTGTCGTTTGAAGGCTTGAAAGGCACTTGGCAATTTTTGCCACATTTATCACAAATTACATTGTGCATTTCTGGTCTTTCACTTCTGCCTCCGCCTCTACCACCAAAGCTACTTCTTCCACCTCTATCTCCACCTCTAAAACCTCCTCTGTCTCCTCCTCTAAATCCACCTCGTCCACCTTTGTCAAAATTTCCCATATATTTTTATTTTTCTCTATTTATTTAAATAAACAGATCTATTATTGTTTTTATACCTTTATTATACATTGTTTGGCATTAATAGCAAGAAATTTTATTTTCCTCTTTTTATTATTCCATCCAGGCCAAAATATCCTGATACTCTTTTTGAAAGCATTATAAATATTTGTAAAATCAGTAGAAGTGGGTTTATAGAGACTGTACCAGAAAAAAGATAGTTTATATTCATAAATGCGCCGGCAAAAGCTGCTTTTCTAGTTTTAAATCCTATAATAAGTGCTATACCCACAAGCATTTCTCCAAAAACTACAAAATATGACAAATAAGGAGCAAGAGGTAAAAATATATTTTTTATAAGCCATGCATACCAAAGCATTACATCTGGATGCGCTCCTGCTGTTTTTGTTAATGCTCCATTTAGAAATCCTGATAAAGCATTGCCAGCACCAGGGCCTATCCAAGCTGGACTTCCTACTTTTTCAAATCCAGCCATAAACCATATATATCCTACATAAAATCTTGGAAGTAGCCAAAAGATTGCAGAGCGTTTGTCTTCTACAAAGAAATTATAAATTTTTTTACAAAAAGTTTTCATATTTTTATTTTTAAGTCGTAATAAATGTATTATAGCTTAAAAATGGTGGAGTGCCTTGGTATGTCTATTATGATTGTACCAAAGCGCGCGGGGTGGATTGTAAATATGGTCTATTCAAATACTTGACATATAGGTAGTATATATGCTATAATGCCTTGAGATAAATACATACTGTGTTTATTCCTGTATCGGCAGATTCCGAGATTATTGTACATTCAAAACAAAAAGGAAAAAACTGTATGAAACAGAACACCTTTCAGACGCTCACAGCCACATTTATTGGCTCAGTTATTCAAACTCTTCCCTCTAACATCTCAAGCCGGCACATGCAGGTTTGGATCGAAGACCCGAAGGGATTACAAGAAATGCTCAAAGATATGTTTGAGCAAAAAATTATTGTAATTGATGAGCTTGATAAACAATGTGAAGGAAGGCTGGCCTTTAAGATTTTAAAAGACAGCGATGAGCCATTTCACAAACAAACAGCAAAGTTTATTGCCGTTGTTGCACAAAGTATTCCGGAGATCAGTAATGATCGTATGGAATTCTGGAGCAAGCACTTAAACACTCTGCAAAGAGAGTTAAGATCAACGCTGATCCAGGCTGTAGTTTTTGTGTAACTTGCGATGATTCATCTGTTGAAATTTATTTTAGAAGATCACTCCATGGGGGGTGATCTTTTTTTATCTAAACCTAACTTTGTTTTCTATATCAGTCAATTCCTGTTCCGAAATAGAATCACTAAGTCTTAATACCTGACTTTTAGCTCCAAAAATAGGTAACCCTCTTCTGTTTTTGTCTGATATAATAAATCTTTTCCAGTAGTCTAATATCAACTCTTTTTTTATAAGTTTTTTAAATTGGGGAGCGATATCTTGTGATAAAATAAATTTTTGAAAATCAATTACAACACCCATAATTTCAGGAACTAAACGATCTGGAGTCGTTATCCAATCAGTTTTACCTTTGGATAATTTTTTTTCTGCAAAGTTAACAAAGTATTTTCGCATACTAGGCATAATTACTTGACTTAGCCCTTGTTCTGGAACTCCTAATCGAATATAATTTTTCATTATAGTAATTATTCTATTCATTCCTTCTAAGCTACCATGTTCTTCTAAATGATTATCGCAAGTAGTAGCAAATGTTTTAACCTTGTCCTGTATTTCTTGTTCTGAAAGCTTTGGCGTATTTTGGACTTCACGAGATTGAGTTGGTTTTCCTGATAGCATAACATCATATTTTTTTCTTTTATCAGCATCAGAAAGTGTCTCGTATGCTAGATTGATCAATTTCATTATTTCCCCATAGTTTTTTTCCAGCTCCTGATTTCCATCAGTTCTGTCAGGATGGAACTGCATTGATTTTCTTCTATAGGCTTTGTTAACATCTTCCATATCAGCTTCTGGATGAACAGCAAGCCTGGCATAAAAATCTTTTTTCTCAAAAAGGGAAATATCTTCTAGTTTAATACCTGCTTTTTTTTCGTCTTTATCACCAGAAGAATCCTTTAAATCTGGACTCCTTTGGATCATTTCCATAGGGTTTTTCATGTTTTGATTATATCATTTTTTATAAATTTAAAAAACCTAGAATCTGCGTCTTTAACAGATAAATAATTAGTATAAATACTAATGTGCCGAATAAACTTTTAAGAGAATAATTATCTTTATGATTTTTCCCTCCAATCAGAATATAGGAGAGTTCGTCTACAAACAGACCTAGACCGATGGCATATAGAGCAATGTTTGATGTAACAAATGAAAGAATAATTAGGGTTACCCCATACATCCAGTGATGTATACGAAATCCTTTTATTGTTGGACTAGCTACAGGTTTTATAAAAAGGAAAATTCTTGTAACAAGAATTGTTAATACGAATATTAAGAAAAAAAATGTTCATCCATACTTTATTTATTATTTGGAAAACTTTTTAATAGATCATACTTCATAATATGATCTACTTCTCCTTCATAATCTACAATACAGACATCCTCCCATCCTAGTTTTTTGTGGTACTCCAATGCATCTGTAGTATCGAGATATACTTCTGTATATCCATACTTCCGCGCATGATCCATTCTCTTTTTTGTAAGCTCAATACCAAGCTTGTGACCTCGATATTCAGGATCTATCCATAAAAGATATAACCACGGTCCATAGTCTTTTGATACATCCTCATTATGTAAATCAAAAAGACCTACTCCAGCAATAGTATTTTCTACATAGACACAAAACCCTGCAGTATACTTATCATTCTCTAAGAATCTTTTCGCTTCCTCATCAGCCCACTCCTCAGAAACATTCCAACGTTTCTGCATGATATCCGAAACGTATGATATGTCTTCAAGAGAAATGGGTTGTATTTTAAAATCCATATTTTTATAAAACACATTCTAGTAATTGGCTGACAAATTCATCTCTATGATCTTTGAGGTGTTCATATGCTATAAACTTAAATAAGGAATAACTTTTTTATCATCTACAAAAAAGTGATTAGAAAAAGATTCCGCTTCCTTTTTCGTTCTGGCTCGATTTTTCCTTATATCTTTTTTAAGTAGTATTACTATATCTATAAGCATAAATTTAGTTATTATTGCGTCCAATCTACTAATTCAGTAAAACGAACATAAAATCCAAATGGATCAACAATTCTAAAATCCCATTTGTTCCAACGTTTTATTATTAAGGGTTGAGTAATTTGTTTTTCTGGAATTTTGTCTTTTACTTCTTCCCATAGACCTCTTACATCGGAAACCGGAATCACTATTTCAACTTCAT
This sequence comes from Candidatus Parcubacteria bacterium, assembly GCA_039798205.1. GTDB lineage: Bacteria > Patescibacteriota > Minisyncoccia > Phycocordibacterales > UBA5272 > UBA5272. Next base: position 6,012 of record JBDKGJ010000043.1, read on the forward strand.
AACCCCTTGGAGTGTTTTGAGGAAAATTTGCAAAATACTTATGTTGCGAAATCTCATCTTTATCACCATAAAAGTTTATTGAGGTATTACCAATTGAATCGTCTCTCTTAAGAATCATGTAGCCGAGATCACTACCACCACCTGATGTTGGATCATAACACATCTCTCTGAAACCAAACAATGAATAAAATTCCCTTACTGTTTCAAAATCTGGAATATGAAGTTCAAGAACTAAATTGTTTACTATTTTATTTGGATTTTGATTTA
>JBDKGJ010000044.1:0-5089 GCA_039798205.1 Candidatus Parcubacteria bacterium
CATTCATTTTAAAAACTTAAGTTCTTCTCATAGATTCATTTTAAAAAATGAATTTGAGAATATAAAAGAGAAACTAGAAGAAGAGATAGGTTTTAAATTAAATCTTAATAAATAAGAGGTAATGTTGTGGTTGGTACAACCTCATTTACTGTGAACGGACAGTTAGAATTTTTCATCCAAATGTCTTCCGTTGGTTTCCAAAGTACATATTGAGGGTCTGTTTCTTTTAAGATAGAGTAACTATAATTAATACCATTATCTGTATAACAGTACAGCCCATTCACAGGCGGCTCGTTTTTAATAGAAGAACTATCAAAAACAGGAGTTTCAAAATACTCTATTTCTGTATCTTTCAGAGAGAATCTCATGAATTCATTCCACATCGGTACAGCAATCATTCCAGAAAGCTGTTTGTTTATCGGGGTGTTATCATTATTCCCAGCCCAGACACCGACAACGAGAGAAGGGGTATATCCTATAGTCCAAGTATCTCTATAGCTATCAGTTGTCCCAGTCTTGTCGGCAACAGGTCTTTCTCCAAAATATAGACCTGAGTTTGGACCATAAAGAGGTGTTCTAGCTACATTGTCTGAGAGAATATCATTTATCTGATTAGCTATATTTTCTGGTATAGCATAATTACTATTTTCATTATAGCTTTCTAAGACATTTCCATCTTTATCTGTTATAGATAAAATATATGCGAGAGGATTATAAATCCCTTTATTTGCAAAAACACCATAGGAGTTGGTTAATTCTAGTAAAGATACTTCTCCAGATCCCAAGACTAAAGAAAGTCCATAATTCCCATTTTTGTTTAGACTGGTTATACCCATTTTTTCAGCGGTGGTTATTGAATTTTTTACCCCAGCCAGATAAAGAGTTTTCACTGCGGGGACATTTAAAGATTGAGCTAAAGCATTTCGAATAGAGACAGGACCTCGGAATTCACCGTCATAATTTTCTGGGGAGTAGCATTTTGTATTAGAATATCCTGGTAGAGGTTTACTATTGTAAGAGCAGTATGTATTAAATTCTGTTGAAACGTCAAAAAGTATTGTATTTGGATTGTATCCTTCCATAAAAGCCGTAGCATATACTATAGGCTTAAAAGCCGAGCCGGGTTGTCTAAGTGTCGTTGCTACATTAAAGTTGCCAGGTATCTCTGTGTCGAAGTAGTCTCTAGAGCCCACCATGGTCAAAATATGGCCGTTCTTAGGGTTTATGGCTACTAGACCCGCATTCGTAGCATGATATTTTTTTGCATTCTCTAGAGCGTATTTTTTGACTATATTTTCGGCTTCTACCTGCATGTCATAGTCTAGAGTAGTCACGACTTTTAATCCTCCAGTGTCAACGACGTCTTTTCCATATTTATTCTCTAGATAGTCTCTTATGAAGAACACAAAATGTAGAGCTTTACCAGAAGGGCTATTTTTTTGCCAGACCACTTTCTCAGAAGATGCTTTTATGAAGTCATCTTCAGTGATCTTTTCTTGTTCTAACATTTTTCTTAGGATTAGGTTTTTTCTTTCTTCTAATTCATCAATGTGTTTTCCATATGGAGAGTAGTAAGAAGGAGCGTTGGGTAAAGTTACTAAATATGCGGATTCTGCTAAAGTTAGATCCTTTGCATTTTTACCAAAAAAGTATTGCGAGGCTGTTTCTATCCCATAGATATTTCCTCCATAAGACGAATCGTTTAAATATATCGTCAAGATATCTTCTTTAGGGACCTGTGCATCTAGCTTTATTGCCATAGCCCACTCCTTTACTTTTCTAAAAACATTTTTCTTTTGACTAAGAAGGGCGTTTTTGATGACTTGCTGATCTATTGTCGAGCCCCCTTCCACTATTCCACCAGCTTTTAGGTTTGCCCAGAATGCTCTAGCAATAGATGTTGGTCTTATACCTTTATGCTCATAAAAATACTTGTCTTCTATAGAGACCGTAGCATCTTTTACATATTGAGATATTTCATTACCAGATACTTGTGTCCTTTTTACATCACCATGTACATCATAAAGTAATATATTTCCAGACCTATCATAAATTTTAGTAGAATTTTCTATTTTACGATTAGCAAAGTTCGAAAAGTCAGGGATTCTTATAGTCGCCATGTATATCGCAAAAAATGCCACAACCATGAACCCTAATGCTAGAAAGATCAGAAATACATTCTTCAAAAAGACAAAAAGTAGCTTTTTTCTGCTTCTTCTTTTTTTGTGATGAGAAATTGGGTGAGAGTGATCTCCATTATTAGTATGGTTATTTTTAATATGATGTTTTTGCATTTGGTTTGAAATATATTCTTATTTTATAGTATTTTAACACAAAAAGAGCTTTTTATATTTGTAGATGTTATGTTATAATCAGAAAAATTAACATATTGTTATGGCCATTAAAAATTTAAAGATCATAATCGATGAGGACAAGATTAATACTCTTCTTGACCGTGGTGTTGAGGACGTAATAGACAGAGAAAGTCTTAAGAAAGACCTTATGAGTGGGACTCCACTTCGTATTAAATTTGGCATTGATCCTACAGGCCCCAAGATCCACCTCGGGAGGGCTATTCCTCTCCGAAAGCTTCGCGAATTCCAGAAGCTAGGACATGAAATAATCCTTGTCGTCGGAGACTTTACAGCCCAGATAGGAGATGCTTCAGACAAAAGTGAAAAAAGACCAATGCTCTCAAAAGCACAAATAGATGAAAATCTAAAAGACTATAAAAATCAGATTGGTAAGATAATCGATCTTACTAAGACAGAAATAGTATATAACAACGACTGGCTTTCTCGTTTGACTTTCGGAGAGGTGACACAGCTGGCAGAGTGTTTTACTGTTCAACAAATGCTTTCAAGAAGAAATTTCAAAGAAAGAATAGACGAAGGAAAAGAGATATCTTTAAGAGAGTTTCTTTATCCTATAATGCAAGGGTATGACTCTGTAGTCGTGAAAGCAGATGTAGAAATAGGTGGCTTTGATCAATTGTTTAATCTGAAAGCTGGAAGAGTCTTGCAAGATTTTCATGATATGAAAAAGCAATACATCCTAACTTGTGAGATGCTCGAAGGAACTAATGGAGAGAAGATGAGTACCTCTCAAGGCAACATCATATCTATAGTAGATGAGCCTAATGATATGTTTGGAAAGGTTATGGCGATGCGTGACGGATTGATAGTGAAGTATATGAAATTGTGTACAGATACAAAAGAAGAAGACTTACAAAAAGCAGAAGAATTCTTATTAGATAAAGAAAATAATCCTAGAGACTTAAAGCTAAAGTTAGCCAAGTCTATAGTAGAGATTTATCATGGTGAACAAGCAGCAACAAGAGCAGAGAAAAATTTCATAGAAGCTTTTCAAAAAGGGGGAGTACCTGATGCTATTTTTGAAATAAATCTTAACGAAGAAGAAAAAGAAAAAGATTTTGCAGAAATCCTCGTCTCTCAAAATATAGTTTCTTCAAGGTCAGAATGGAAGAGACTAGTAGATAGTAATTCTATAAAAGAGATAGAGAAAGATGGGGATATCATAAAAGAAAATATACTTTCAGATTTCAAACTGAAAGTATATCCTGGTATCTTCAAAATAGGCAAAAAGAAATTTGTAAAGATAGTTTCTTAATTATAGTTTCCAAAAAGGATTTTCTTCATCAGTATTCAAGAGTTCTGCTTCCTCTTCTGCTTCTCCTTTAGCATCTAGACTCTCATGCTCCATATCATCATCTACTGCATCATCTAGCTCATCGTCTAGCGCATCTTCTAAAACATCTGGGTTGAAAGTTTTTTCATTTTCTCCCTCATTCACGTCTTCCATTTCATCGTCATCTCTTTTATCGAAAGAGTCGTTTTTTGAAGTATTTTTTTTCGCCATATTTATTGTTGTTTTATTTTGACTATTATAAATAATCCTCGGAATTTTTCAAGTGCCTTTTTACAAAACTGTTGATAAACAAAAGGAGCCTTGTTTATCTTACACTTATTGCGTGGGTGTAGGCTACTGCTATAGCGTCATATTCATCATCTAGCTTTTCTTTTTTTGTATTTTCTAATTTTAATATTTTGTTTAACATGAAATAAACCTGGGCTTTGTCTGCTTTTCCATATCCTGTGAGAGCTATCTTTATCTGGAGTGGTGTATATTCTGAGACTTTTAATTTCTCCTCTTGAGCTAGAAATATTATTGCGCCACGAGCTTCTGATACTCCCATCACAGTTTTTTGATTTGTAGTAAAAAATAGTTTTTCTATAGATAGCTCTGTCGGTTTGTATTTTTTTATAATACTTCTTAGTTCTTTTCCAAATAAGAAGATTCTCTCGTTGATTTCTTGTTTTCTGTCAGACTCTAGACATTCTGAGTGGAGCAGTTTGCATTCATTATTAGATATCTTTTCTAATATACACACTCCCAATCTGTCATATCCAGGATCAATCCCAAGAATTATTTTCATAATTTATATTTTTATTCTTTTCAAATGCTCTTTTGCTTTTTCTGTAGCTATTCTGCCTCTTGTAGTACGATCTATAAATCCTATTTGGAGAAGGTACGGCTCTATAACATCTTCTATAGTATTTTCTTCTTCACTTATTGCGGCGGCGAGAGTATTTAGTCCGACAGCTTTATCTGGAAATGTGTTGATGAGTGTATTAAGTAGCATTCTCTCTGCGATACCTAGCCCCATATCATCTATCTCTAGCATCCTGAGAGTATTGCTAACAACATCGATATCAATGATAGCTTTATTTATTTGAGCGTAGTCACGGCATCTCTTCAAAAAATAATTTGCAATACGAGGAGTATACCTAGATCTCTTAGCTATCTCAAAGGCAGCGTCGTCTGTGATCTTTATATTTAAAATCTTTGCAGAATTTTTTATTATTTGAGAAATTTCTTCTTCATTATAATACTGTAATCTGTGTATCCCTCCAGAAAATCTCGAGCGAAGAGGGGATGAGAGTAGAGACATTCTGGTCGTCGCCCCGATCAATGTGAAATTCGGTAGCTCTAGCTGGATAGTGCGAGCACTAGGGCCCTTGCCAATAATAATATCTAGCTTCCCAGACTCCATTGCTGGGTATAGCAC
>JBDKGJ010000045.1:0-8121 GCA_039798205.1 Candidatus Parcubacteria bacterium
TACACTAAAAAGAAAGTTTGTCAATAGGTAAAAAGGCCTTAGTTATTGGCATTTTTTACCATTTCCAGAAACTAGAGCTTTCCAAGTATTTTGACCAACTATCCCATCTTGAGTAAGATTATTAGCTTTTTGAAAATTTTTTACATAAACAATATCTGCCTCATCATATGTAGTACCAAAAGTCCCTATATTACTTGGAATACAATTACGATCTTTTAAATAAATAAACATAACATTTATATATTCGCTTTGTGTCGGAGCTTTTATGGTAGGCCATGAAGACAATTCTTGCTCTAGAGTCTTTTTACAAGTACCTTGCTCTCCTTCTTTTACAAAATTGCCAGACAGATCTCTACAAAAAAGACCCGTTGCACATTGTGAAGCCGAACCAGCTAAACCAACACAATCTGCACCTTGAGGTTTATTCGTTGAGGCTAGAAAAGGATTCGTGGGATTTAAAGGATTATTATCTCCTGTAGGAGTATTATCAGTAACATTACCTCCTCCAGGATTAAGGCTGTTAAATTGTACCGGCTTGATATCTATGGCTCCTCCGTCGATATCTAGAAGGTCTTGTGCTACTCTCACGATCCCCCAAGCAGAAACCATGACAAATAGAGCTACGAGCCCCCAAAGCATGAACTCTCTCCCCTTTTCAAGATCTTTGAGATCCCCTTTTTGTGTCACTCTTCCATATATAAAGACTACTACTCCATAAAAGAAAAACATAAATGCAGCCGCCATGAGTACGGTGCCAAGAGTAGTGAGTACATTGTCGGTGAAATTATTTGCAAAGACTTTAAAATTTTGAGTTGGATCTGCAGCAAAAACTAAAACAGGATAAATAAAAAATGTGAAGACTGATACAAAAATTATTTTTACTTTTTTTACTTCAAATATCTTTTTCATATTTATTTACAAGAATAAGTATTCTCGTCTGTCATCACAGCTCTCGTAGATGGTCCGACAATACCATCTTCTCTTAAGAAATTAAGATCTTGATAATTGTGTACTGCGTCCAAAGTATCTTTTCCAAATTCTCCATCTGCTGTATTATTTTTAGCAGTTGGCAAATAGCATCCATTATCTATTAAAAGTTCTTGGAGTGATATCACATCATCGCTCTTTGCTCCAAGGGCAAGATCACTACCCCACCCTGCCACACCAAAATCATCTCTGGTCGGAGTCGCTTTTAAATATCTGTAGAGTATCACCGCCTTGGTAGAAGGGCCTAGTGCGCCATCTGGAACTAGAGCATTTCTTGATTGAAATGTTCTTAATGCATTTACAGTATCAGGTCCAAATTTACCATCTATCTCTAGATATATACCTCTATCTCTCATACACTGCTGAAAGTCTGCGACCTCTTGGCTTGGACCAGATCCTGATTTTAATACAGAAAATTTTCTTACTCTACTTTCATCGCAAGTACCATCATTAAAGATAATATTCTGATTGTTGGTAGTAGTTGCCGTAGTAGAAGAAGTAGACAATTTCCTTGTAAGATCGTTGAAGCCCCCATTAACCCCTTCGTTAAAGCCTCCGAAACCAGAAGACGCTGGAGATTTCGATCCTGTATCACAATTCCCGTTTATGCATATTTTTGGAAGATTTATATTATTGTCTCCACTAACTCCTATGAGACCTTGGAACATCTTTATTATTCCCCAGACTGATACGAGGACAAATAGAGCTACGAGCCCCCAAAAGATACCTTCCTTGTCTTTTTCTAAATTTTTATCATTACCATGAGCTCTATCATAAATAAATCTGACCAGACCCCACAAAAATAATACAAGTGCTGCGGCAGAAAGAAGCGCTACAAGATTTTGAACAATGTTTTTATTGAAATTATTAATCAACTTTCCAACATCAGAAAAATCAGTGGTCTGTACGTCCATATTTGGGGTGGTAGTCTGTGCGAGAGAGAAATTAATACTTACAAAAAATAGAAAAGCAAAAACTGATGTTAATAAAGCAAAGGTTAAAAAATTTTTCTTCATAAAATGAGAATTAAGATACTGCTAATATCTTAAATTATATCATACAACTTTTGAAGATTAATTGGACTTTATGAAAAAACTAATATACTTTATAACATCGCCTTGTTTATTGGATATATTTTTGTCATAAACATATATCTCAAATCTACCTTTTATCAAAAAGCTTTTGCTACCTACTATATCTTCTTTAAAGAAAGCTAAAATATCTTCGGCCTCCATATATAAACTCTGTCCATCTTTTGACACATATCCTAAGTCAAATTGAGTATTTCCAGAAGTGACATTTTTATTATCTGCAGTCACATCAAATGAGAGCTCTGATGGATCTTTTATCTGCCAAGATCCGACTCCTGGTTTTACTTTTATGCTGAGGCTAGAAATATTTCCAGCTAAGTCATGAGCTTCTTTGATATCTAAAATTTCATCTGCATACGATTGAGATCTAACAGCTGGAAGATTATCGCCGTTAGGAGTGTTTGTATTGTTTGTATTATTAGTAGATGTACCTGCTGTCTTAACTAAATTCGGATCAACTTGTGCTTCGCCCTCATTAAAGACTTCTGGGTTTTGAATAGTATTATTTGTGCTCTTATTAGAAATACCTCCGACCAAGCTTTTGGCTACATCATTTACTGTGTTTAAAGCAATATTTACAACTAGTGTAGCAGAGGCTGCTATAGCTATACCGATGAGGACTCTCTTGGCAAACTTTTTTGCTTCATCTAGCTCCTTTGGATTGCCTTGTGCTTTTACAAATAAAAATCCTGTATATATAACACCTATGACAAGAGCCGGGGCAGCAATGTAATTCACCAAAAATCTAATAGTAAGAAGCAAGAGAGACCCTATAGTCTGCTTTGGGAAAAAATTAATATAATTAGTACTTGATCCTGTATCTAGAACTGGTACATTCTGAGCTATAGCAGTCTGAAAGAAGTGAATATCACTAGGATTAAAAGCAAGAATATCTTTCAGGAAATTCAAAACTTGATCATTAAATCCTACTGCTGCTAAGAGTCCCAAAACTACACCAAAAACTAGCATTATAGCTAACAGTGCATAAAAAGCATTGGAAATGTACTTTTTTATTTTTAGTAAATAGCCAGGATTCTTTCCATAATATACATATCCAACTCCTGAAATAATAAGGGTCAAAACTAAAGCAATAACTATAAGATATATAAATACTTGCCCGAGAGTCTTTACTAGATTTACTAGATATTTCGGAGAGCATTTCTCAGGATTAGCTCCTGTGTCACACGGGATAATACCTCTTCCGCCATTGCTGAGATTATCGAGACTCTGTACTGCTTGCCCACCTACTATGTCTCCAGACGCTCCCGCTCCTCCACCAGCACCAGAATTAACTCCCCCAGAATCTACTCGGGAAACAATCGTACATACCCCAGCTGATCCGACGACACCTGAAGTACTCTTACAATAATATCCAGAAATACACTCTGTCTTTGTCTTATCTCCGGCAAGTACAGTACAAGCTTCTCCTTCATTTTTATTTTGAGCAAAACTGTGACTATTTAAAAACGAAAATAAAAAAATTACAAAAATAAAAATAATATTTTTAATAAAGTTTTTTGTAAAAAAGTTTTTGTGTTTCATATTTTTTATTATTCTCCTGTATAAACAGCTTGAAGATTTTCAGTAAATTCGCTACTTGCTTCTACAGTACTTTTTTCTCCATTATAGACTTGCCTTATCGCTTCTCTCATTAAGATTTCTAGATTTTCTCTGTGAAGATCATAAAAGTTTTTACTTATAAGGACACTATTCCCAAAAATTTCTGCGCCCTGATCTCCAGAAGAAATAGCAGAAGCAATATTTGATTTTAAGGCTGAGACTCCACCGGTCATCGCTACGAGATTTTGGCTTAGTGGACCGGTAGCGAGAGCTATCATGACTTGATAGGCTAGATTTTGATTTGGGCTAGTACGAAGCATAAATATAGTATAAAGCCTGCCATAAGTAGCAGAGGTCTTACTACCTTCTACTTGGGGAATATATGTATAATCAAAATACAATTTCTGATTGGCTGATTTGATATAAGAGGCCTCACTCGCATAGCCAATATAAAAAGCTAAGTTGCCGGAAACGAAATCACTAAGAGCATTATTTGATTTTGCATTCCAATTATAAGTTGACTTTTGGGTATCAGAAAAATCTTTTGTGAAAGCGAGGGCAGAATTAAGAGGAGAAAGTCCACCAGCATTCACACTTTGGTCTGTAAGAACATTGTAAACATAAGCTGAATTCCCGTCTATATCTCTACCGACCGCCTGCGCGACAGGTGTTTGTCCTTGTTGCAATATTAAAGTTAGTAAAATGTCGCTTATGTGAGGGATGTTGTCGTACGTACCGAATGCTATTGTAGAAAGCGTGATGTCACCATTCGTATTTTCTTTTGTTATTTTTTCTTCGTACCTGTACAAATCACTCCAAGTTTTTGGCGCTTCTGCAAATCCATTACTAGAAAGTATGTCTCTATTATAATAGAGTACTAATGGATCTACAGATACGGGAAGGCCTACATATCCGTATGGCATAGATATTAAAATATTAGAAATGTCAGCAAATGTATTTCTAAATGTAGACTCTGGTATAGAAGCTGTGCTAACAGGAAATACTCTTCCTACATTCGCAAGAGCAATATCACTTGGTGCGAGTATAAGATCAGGCGCGACTCCATCTGCGAGAGCACTTATAAGCTTTGAATTTATTTCTTTGTAGTCTACCTCCTTATAGGTCATAGTGTATGTCTTCGCTTCTTTGTTAAAAACATCAGAAAACTCTGCCATACTAGAATATGGTATCGTCCCCCAGATCACGATATTCCCAGTTAATTTTTGCTCTGACTTGGAATTAAAAATTGGTATTTTGCCAGAAAATCCAAGTACAGCTATGATAATTGCAAAAATAGCCGCTCCTAACAAAACTCCTTTAAAATTAAAAAACTTAGTAAAGTTCATATTTATATATAAAATTATATCATAAAAGAAAACTGGGGATTTACCCTCCCTACATTGCTATGAAAGCATAGTGAAATCTACCAGCTGGAAAATGTTTTTTAACGAAAATACTATTTTTAGCCAGAATAGCTGTTATGTATTCTTCTTTTAGGATGTTATGTCTCTTGAGGGACAAATTATGATCTGTCTCTTTCCAGTCTACTATTAAGAATATCCCATTTGGCTTTAGTATTCTTTTTGCTTCTTCTAGAACTTTGTCTACCTCAGTAACCTCTGACAAAACGTTTGAAAGTATTACAGCGTCACAAGAGTAGCTTTCTACTTCTATCTTTTTTTCTATGTCTGCTAAAATAGTGTTGATATTAATAAGGTCCATCTTTTCTGCTTCACGATTTATCTTTTCTAGTATCTCTTTATGTATATCTATAGCCAATACTTTTCCTCTATCTCCGACTAGCTTTGCCGAAGCAAAAACATAAGCTCCAGATCCACAGCCAAAATCCGCGACAACATCACCTTTTCTTAGTGCTAATGATTCAATAATTTGAAGAGGAGAAAGAAACATACATTTATATAAATATTTTAACACAAAAAAACCAGCTTCTTCAGCGGGTTTTAAAAAAATGTTTTACAGAGATTAAATTAGTTCAACTTTCGTTGTAGTAACTTATTTAGTTGAAAAAGCTTTTCCTAATTCTATAAATTCATTTATAGTGATTTTCACACTATCACCGATTTTGAATTTATTAAACTGTTCTTCCTCTTCAGAAGAAAAACTTTTTTCAAAAATTTCTTTTTTTCCATCACTATTAACTAATTCAATAGTGACCAAAAATTTTTCATCTGCAAAGCAAAAGATTAATAATAAAAGAGAAATGAGTTTTTTAAGCTTTTTCTTTTTTATCACCTTTCCAAAAATAATTTCTTGCATTTCCCAAAAAATTAAAGTTAAAGAATAGAAATACTTTGCATAGGCTACACTATTTTTTAAAAAATATCAAATATGCTTTTTATAGTACTGCCAAACTTGCTACAGAGTCTCCGTCACGAAGCTTCATAATTCTGACACCTTGTGTTGCTCTTCCTAATGTAGGAATTGTCTTTACCTCTGTTTTGATGACTTGAGAATTTTTGGATATAGCGAGCATTTCTGCTTCTTCATCTATGATGACTTTGGCGACTATTAATTTGCCTGTCTTTGGTGTGATATTCACTGTCTTTATACCTGAGCCACCTCTACCTTGAGTCTTGTATTCTTCTAGCTTTGTCATTTTTCCATATCCATTCTCTGTAGCTACTAGTAGCTTTGCCACCTTTGCAAAATCTTTTTTAATAAGATCGCAAGCAGCTATATGGTCTCCCTTGTCTAGCTTCATACCTCGTACTCCACCAGCGGTCCTACCCATCTCTCTAACATCTTTTTCTGCAAAACGGATTGATTGACCTTCTACAGAGGTTAAAATAATATCATCACCTTTTTCTACAAAGAGTGCTGACAATAGTACATCGCCAGCATCTAGCTTTATAGCGATAAGACCGCTTCTGCGTACATCTTTAAAGCTTTCAGCGCTAGACTTTTTGATAGTCCCATCTCTCGTGATCATAGCTAATGATACATTAAAATTCTTTATATCTTTTGGCATTGGAAGAATACTTGTCACCTTTTCTTCACCTGATATCTGAAGATAATTCATTATACTCTTTCCTCTTGTTGCTCTCTTTCCTTCTGGGATGTCATACATTTTGATCTGATAAGCCTTGCCTTTATCTGTAAAGAATAGTAGATCAGAATGAGTATTCGTAGTAAGAGATATAGTGATAAAATCTTCTTCTTTTGTATTCATATCTACCACTCCGACACCCCCTCTTTTTTGAGTACGAAATTCATCTGGATCAGTACGCTTCACATACCCACCTGCTGTGTAAATAAGTACGGCTTCTTTTTCGGCGATGAGGTCTTCTTGATTAAATTCTTTTGCTTTATGCTTTACGACTTTTGTTCGTCTTTCGTCTCCATATTTATTTTTAATTTCTAAAAGCTCATCTTTAATAATGTCTAACATTTTCTTTTCACTTGCTAAGATCGCTTTCAATTCTTTTATTGTGTTTTGGACAGCTTCGAGCTCATCTTCTATTTTCTTTCTTTCTAGTCCAGCTAATCTTTGTAGCTTCATATCAAGGATAGCCTGAGCTTGTGCTTCACTAAACTTGAATTGCTTCATGAGTTCTATCTTCGCATCTTCTACTGTTTTGCTTTTTCTTATTAGCTTAATAATCTCATCAATATGATCTAGTGCCTTTTTAAGGCCAAGTAATATATGCTCTCTATCTTCTGCTTTTTTAAGCTCGAATTCTGTCCTCCTTCTTACGACGACTTTTCTGTGTTTAATAAATTCTTGCAAGGCCGACTTAAGATTCAGAGTCTGTGGTACTCCATCGACAAGACAAACCAGATTAACATGAAATGTCTCTTCGAGTTGAGTATGCTTGTAAAGATAATTTAAAACTTTTTGTGGCTCTATACCACTCTTTAGATCTATAACGACTCTTATGTCTTTCGTAGATTCATCTCGGAGGCCTTTTATACCTTCTATCTTTTTTTCTCTTACTAGATCTGCCACTCTCTCTATCAGAGTAGCTTTTACTACTCTATATGGGATAGAGGTTATCACTATCTGATAGCTACCATTTTTTAATTCTACTATTTCTGCTTCACCCCGTGTTACTATTCCTCCACGACCAGTAGCATAAGTGTGTGCTATATCACTCTTTCCATAAATTACTCCTCCAGTAGGAAAGTCTGGGCCAGTCACAAATTCACAAAGATCTTCTGTAGTCGCATCTTTGTTTTCTATTAGATGTGTCGTAGCATTAATCAGCTCTGTCAAATTGTGAGGAGGGATATTTGTTGCCATACCCACAGCGATACCGAGAGTGCCATTCAATAAAAGATTTGGTACAGCTGTCGGAAGTACAGAAGGCTCCTTTTTGGTACCATCAAAATTAGACTTCATATCTATAGTGTCCTTTTCGATATCACGAAGCATCTCATTTGAAATACGAGACATCTTTGCTTCTGTATAACGATAAGCAGCTGCTCCGTCACCATCTATAGATCCGAAGTTACCCTGCCCCCA
>JBDKGJ010000046.1:0-2800 GCA_039798205.1 Candidatus Parcubacteria bacterium
ATTATATATGGATCGGTCCAATTGATATCGCTATAGTCCTTCTTTTTATAATATTCCGCCAATTCTTTAAACGAATCTTAAATAAAAGAAAAAAGGCTTTTAGAGAAGATTTAAAGAAAGCAAATAAGAAAGAAAAAGAGACTATACAAGAAAAAAAGGGGAAAGGACCGACTTTTGTAGAAAAAATGAATACTTCTACTACATATTTGGTATCCTTTTTCCTAGGTACTCTACTTTCTCATACTTTAGTTTACTATTTTAGAAGTACTGATCCGTTTCAGATGTGGCCTATATTTTTGATAGTTATCTTGGCTAGCCTAGCAAATGAATTTTTGTATGGAATAGTTCCCGATATACTTTTATTCTATATCGCCCTCACTTTCTTCGCGGTATTCAATGTGCCTATCGCTCTTAATAGGGTGAATAACAACACATTTTTAATATCTATTTTAGTATCTGTCATAGCGACTTCTATAATAACTACAATACTTCAGAGAATATATCTATCTAAAAAAGAGTTTATTTTGCTTATTCTTTTTTCTATTTTCTTTCCATTCTTACTTTTAAGGCTTTATTATATAAACTATATTCCAGCTGTCCCGCTAGGGCTAGGGGAGTCAGGATTTTATTCTCTTGTAGAAAGAACAAGAAGTGAAACAGGGAAAACTGAGTATATAAAAGAAGAAAAAGGCTTAGTAGAGAATAAAAAGTTCTTTTTTCTAGAAGATGACTACTATTCTTTGGAAACTTTAAAGGGCGAAAATGGGATTTATTTCTTTTCTAGTATTATCTCTCCAGCTGATGTGACTGCCCAGATCACACATTCCTGGGAAAAGTATGATGCTACGAATAAAGCTTGGATAAAGCAGTCTGAGGTCAAATATGACGTCTCAGGGGGAAGAGAAGATGGATATAGAGGATATTCTCTCAAACAGAATATATCTAGCGGTGAATGGAGAGTGAGAGTCTTGGCGGATGAGAGATTGGTAGGTCTCAAAAAGATTATAATCAAATAGTAAAAAATAATTTGAAATAAAACCAGCTGGAAATAAAAACTATTCTGTGATAAAATGGTTTTATTGTGAGAAGTTTCGGAGTGTGGTGTAACGGCTAACATTCTGGTTTTGGGTACCAGCGACTCAGGGTTCGAATCCCTGCACTCCGACAAAAATATGAATAAAAATAATTTCGATTTTTTTATTGATGTACGAACAAAGGAAGAATTTAATTTAGAGCACGCGAAAGGAAGTGTGAATATTCCACTTGATGAACTAGAAGAAAATTTTAATGAAACAGAATTAGCTAAAACAGATAAAAATAAAAAGATACTTTTAGTTTGTAGAAGTGGTGGCCGTGCAGAAATAGCCAGAACTTTTCTAAAAGGAAAAGGATTTGTGAATGTTGAAAATGGAAGAGGTTGGGATAATTGGAAATAATTCTTGCGGTATTGGTCTAGTGGTATGATGCGAGCTTCCCAAGCTTGAGACAGGAGTCCGATTCTCCTATACCGCACAATTTGAGTTTAATAAATATTTTTGCTAGAATATAGATCTCTTCCTCAAATGATCGCTCTTCCTAGCTTCGGCGAAGAAGAGAGGAAAGTCGGAACACATACTTTATTTATAAAGTTAAAATGGTAGCGGGTAACGCCCGTCCGCCGTAAGGCGAGAGTTGCGAACAG
This sequence comes from Candidatus Parcubacteria bacterium, assembly GCA_039798205.1. Classification (GTDB taxonomy): domain Bacteria; phylum Patescibacteriota; class Minisyncoccia; order Phycocordibacterales; family UBA5272; genus UBA5272. The sequence continues at coordinate 1,682 of JBDKGJ010000046.1, forward strand.
TGACGAACCGATTTAGTTCGGATGAAACGGCAAAATACTTACCTGTGTGCAAGGCCGTGCTCTAATTTATTAGAGAGTGCCGCTTGAGATTATGAGTAATCATATTCCTAGATAAATGATCATATAAACAGAATTCCGCTTATGAGAAGAGAATCTGGAAAACCATTCGTTATGCGAGTGGTTTTTCATTTTGTGAAAAGTTAATTTTATGATAATATTATTTTATTGCGGTGTTGGTTTAGTGGTAGAATACCTGCCTTCCAAGCAGGGGACAAGGGTTCGATTCCCTTACGCCGCACAGAATTATGAATAGAAGTTTTTGGGGAATTCTTCATATTGTATTTTTTATTATACTTTTATCTAGCATTTTTTGGCTTAACTGGTACTTTATAATGACAATATTTATTCTTTTGAGAATACAGGATTTTATTTTTGGTGGATGCGTTTTGACTAGGTTACAGTATGGTTCATACAATAGAAGATTTATAAAAGAAAAAGCACCTAAATTTTTACCAAAAATAGTTAGTAATAATTTTCAATTAATAATAGATTACATAGTACCAATAGTATTAATATGTCTCGCTTATTTAATACAGAGATTTTAGTATTCTCTCCCGAGATATGGTATTTATAATTAGTTTTTGTTATTATATTAGTAAGCTCTTGTGGTGAAATGGATATCATACCGGTCTTCGGAACCGTTGTTGAGGGTTCGAATCCTTCCGAGAGCACCATTTTTCACTGATTACAGTAAACAAATATGAAAACTTACACAATAAGTACAGCAGAAAAAAATTTTGAGAAAATTAAGTCTGGTAAAAAGATTATAGAATCAAGATTATTTTATGATGAAAGAAAAAAGTTTAAAATCGGAGATTGTCTTGAATTGGTGAATGAGGGAGATAAAAATGAAAAACTTTTACTAAAAATCAAAGAATTAATAATAAAAGATTCTTTTGAAGAATTATTTAAAAGTAAAGCAATAAAAGATTTTGGTTATGAGACAATAGGAGATGCTTTGAAAAATGTCTTTCTTTATTATACAAAAGAGAATGAAAAAAAGTTTGGGGTTATTGGTATAATAGTAGAGAGAATAAAATAAATTATTAATTATTAAGA
>JBDKGJ010000047.1:0-3988 GCA_039798205.1 Candidatus Parcubacteria bacterium
CTATAGTGTCCTTTTCGATATCACGAAGCATCTCATTTGAAATACGAGACATCTTTGCTTCTGTATAACGATAAGCAGCTGCTCCGTCACCATCTATAGATCCGAAGTTACCCTGCCCCCAGATTAAGGGATATCTGAATGTAAAATCTTGGGCCATCTTTACCATTGCATCATAGACAGATGCATCACCGTGTGGATGAAAGCTACCGAGAACATCTCCCACTACCGTAGCAGACTTTCTAAATCTCGCAGAGGAAGTGAGACCATTCTGATGCATAGAGTAAAGTATTCTTCGGTGTACCGGCTTTAGTCCATCACGAGCATCAGGAAGAGCACGATCAGTGATCACGCTCATGGCATAGTTTATATAGCTTTGCTTCATCTCTTTTCCAATATCAATATCAACGATCTTGTCATGGAGAATTTCTTTTTCCTCCTCTTTAATTTTGCCCTCGTCTTCAATTTTTGTGTCTTTTTTTGCCATAAAATTTTAATGAATTTAATAAAAAATGCTATATTTTGTATGTAAATTATAGCATTTTTTAATATTTAATTCAACAAAAAAAGTGCCGATTAATCGACACTTTCCGAGACTCAGAGTAAGGCCCCCAAGCTCTCAACTGCACCACAATAAATCCTTAAGCAGCCACTACCTGCACTTCCTCTGGCTCTTCAACTACCACATCATTTTCTTTTAGTATAGTTGAAAAGACATGACATCCTTCTCTTAAGGAGAAGGCTGCGAAAGTTTGTAAAAGCATACTTTTTTCCTTACCTGCATTTAAGCTTTCCAACTTTTCGTTAAAAGCCTTTTTCAGATGAGGAAAAATTTCTTGTGCGTTTAAGTTTAGCCTGTTTTGTAAAAACAGGTGTGTCAGGGCACCCAAATTTCCATGACACCTTTCAACTCTCTTTGCAATCGTCATAAACAGAATTTTTTGTGGTTATAAAATAGAACGTGGATTAACAGTATACACTAATACAAAAATATGTCAACCGTCTATGTTAATAATTATAAAGTCTAGAAAGCTAGGGAAGAGTAGTGGAGGCACTATCCTCTTCGCTTGTAGAAGCATTTTCTCCATTAATGACATTTTTGAGATCACTCACTTCTTTTACAGCAGTAGAGACATCACTAAAAGCTGACTTTATGTTTGAAAATTGCTTTCCAGAATCCTTGAAAAACTTCAAAAAGGAGGAGATCGGAGAGATTACACTATTTTTTTCATTTGAAGAGATCTCTTGTGCAGGTTTATTTTTAGAACCAATATTAAAAAGACTATCTTTTAGAAAAAGAAAAGCAACAGAAAGCAAGATGACCGATGCGACTATAGAAATAGTGAGAGCTGATCTGTGCTTTGTCTTTTCATCACTTTTTCTTAAGCGAGAAAAATAATCTTTTATAAAGTTGGACATGGATTAATTATACTATATCTTAAATAGTACTATCTCGTTCTGCTTTCCTTCTATATCTTTTTTCTTAATTGTTAGCTTTTCTACCTTTTCTATTTTTGATAAATCAGATCCAGCTTCTTTTAAGAAAAGCTTTAATGAAGCATCATCATAATCCATAGGTATGATAAGACTAGGCTCGAGCTTGGTGGCTAGCTTGTTCGCATCATAAGCATTTAGCATATCTTCTCCCGAAGACACTGGCACAAATAAGATATCTACTTCATCTATGATCTCTTTTTGCTCCGGAGAGAGTTCTTGCTTAAGACACCCTAAGAAACAGATGTCCATACCGTCAACATTTAATACATAGCTTGTATTTTGCAATCTGATTTTCTCTTTTGATTTAGCGTCCAGAGGTAGATCAACAAAAGTCCCGAATCCTTTTATAAAAATATTTTGCACTTCATATTCGCCTGGAGAAGAAATAATGAAAGGCTTTTTGTCTCCAAAAAACATCTGCTCACCCCCATTGTAGTCAGGAGTGTTTGTGGTTATTAGCACAATGTCAGCACCGTATTTATTATTTTCCAATTTTGACTCTTTGGAAACTGGATTAAGAGATATAGTCAAATCCCCTAGCTGGACCTTAAAATGTTGCTTGTTGAAATGAGTGATGATCATATTATTAATATTAATAGACTAATATTAGCATTTTTTTAATTTTTTTAAAAGAAAATCCGCCAAACTAATATAAATTACTTTTTCTGAATTACACTTTACTTTTCTTATTATTATGATAAACTAAAATCCTGTTCTTTATTATTAACCTACTAAATCCAGTCAAATGTGTATTCCAAATGACGAACAAAGTTTTAAATGTGGTTGTTTCCCAGGAACTGGGACTTGTACGAAAATTATTGCAGGAAAAAAGAAGAAAAAATGTCCTGACACTTTTTCTAAAGATAAATTAGAGGAAGCTCTAGAAAAAGCACAGAAGGGGCACAAACTTTGTGAAGGGAGACCTGTTAATAAATTATTTATTAAACAAAAAGAAAATGTATAATAATGGAAAAAGATTTTAAAAAAGACGACAGTCAGTCGCCTTTTTTTATTTTTATTAAAATTATTTTTTAACTTCTATTCCATGTAATACTAATATCCTTTCAAATTCTTCTCTTTCGATATTTTCTTTTTCTATTAATTCCTTAGCGATATAGTCGAGTACACTTCTTTTTTCTTTTACTATATTTTTTGCAGTGACGAGACCTTCTTCACAAATCTTTTTTATTTCTTCATCTACTTTGTCCGCTAGATTATTTCCAATAATATTTTTTGAATCCTGAAGATTGCCATAGACTACTTTCTTCTCGTCACTCTCTATGGCTATAGGACCAACGGCGCCACTCATACCATATTTCATGACCATATCGCGAGCTATAGTAGTCACCATTTGTAGATCGCCAGAAGGACCAGTAGAGACGTCACCATATACTTCCATCTCAGCTGCATATCCACCATATCCCATAGCTATATCTGCTATAAAGTCTTCTGTCGTCAGTAGCCTCTTATCATCTAAGGGAAGCTTCCAGGTAAATCCTCCACCGTTACCTCTTGAGATTATAGAAATTTTGTGAACAGGGTCGGCATTTGATAAAAGTGAAGCTACAAGAGCATGTCCTGCTTCATGATAAGCTGTCTTTTCTTTTTCCTTATCGGAAAGAAGATGAGTTTTCCTTTCTGGGCCCAGCATTACTTTTTCTATACTTCTTATTAGATCATATTGTGCTATAGCTTTTCTACCTTCACGCGCAGTCAATATTGCTGCTTCATTCATAATACTTGCAAGATCTGCTCCAGAGAGTCCAGGAGTTCTTTCTGCAATTATTTTTAGATTCACATCTTCTGCAAGAGGCTTTTCTTTTTGATGAACTTTTAATATTTCTTCTCTGCTTTCTCTATCAGGTAAATCTATTATCACTCTTCTATCAAATCTTCCTGGTCGTAATAATGCTCTATCTAGTACATCTGGTCTATTAGTAGCAGCTATCACGATTAACTTTTCATTTGGCTCAAATCCATCCATTTCTACTAATATCTGATTGAGCGTCTGCTCACGCTCATCATTACCACCACCTAGACCAACCCCTCTTGATCTTCCTACTGCGTCGATCTCATCTATAAAAATAATCGCTGGAGAAGTCTTTTTTGCTTCTCTAAATAAATCTCGTACACGAGAAGCTCCAACTCCGACAAACATCTCTACAAATTCACTTCCTGACAGATGATAAAATGGTACACCCGCTTCGCCTGCGACAGCTCTCGCAAGAAGAGTCTTACCTGTTCCGGGCGCTCCCATTAGTAGTAATCCTTTTGGTATCTTTGCTCCAATATCAAGAAACTTTTTTGGATTTTTAAGAAAATCCACGACTTCTTCTAACTCTTGTTTTGCTTCTTTTGCTCCAGCAACATCTTTAAAAGTAATTTTCTTTTTACCATCATTCGGATCTATTAGCTTTGCTCTAGTTTGCCCAAAAGAGAGGGCTTGCATATTTGCGCCTTTTACACCTCGCAGGAGCATAAATATCATTAATCC